>PLNY01000086.1 GCA_003141915.1 Anaerolineae bacterium
AAGCAATCGTCAAAGCCGAAAAGATTCAAGCCGATGATGAGGCGCTTGCGACCATTGCGCGTCAGGCGGGTGGCGGTTTGCGCGATGCGATTTCATTGCTCGATCAACTCGCTTCGGCTGGAACGAAGATCACGCTTCAACTGACGCAAACCGTTCTCGGCACTGCCACGAGTCAAACTGTGCTCGATCTGATTGCTTCGCTTCGTGATCATGTGCCTGCTTCCGGACTCGATACGATTCATCGCGCGCTTGATTCCGGCGCTGACCCGCGTTCGTTGGCGCGTCAAATTGTTGAATACGGGCGCGGTTTGATGCTCATCCAACTTGGCAACAGCGATCAAGTCGAAGTCACGAAAGACGTCAAAGAGCGGATGGCGCTCGATGCAAAATCGTTTTCAACCTCGGATGTTTTGCGGATGATGAAATTATTCAACAACGCAGCAGTGGATACGCGCGGCGGATGGCAGCCTTCGCTGTCATTGGAATTGGCATTAGCTGAAGCGTTGGAGATTCCAACTGAAGTTTCCGCTTCGGCTTCAACACCGAAAGCGGCTCCCGTTAAAACGGCTAACCCCAAAGGGGTGCTTCGCGAAGCCGTCACTACGAATCAATCTGTCAAAACGGAGTCCGCTTCGAGTCAAAGTAATGAAGCGATGATCAGTCTCGCGGAAATCAATAAATCATGGAAAGATATCCGCGCGGTGATCAAGCCCGCGCATCCGGCTGTTGAGGCGCTGCTCAATTCCTGCAAGCCGATGGATGTGCACGGCGATGAATTGATTTTGGGATTCCAATCTGATACGGTGCGTGCGCTGATGGATAAGCCGGAGAATTTGGACGCGACCCAAAAAGCGATTGCCGATGTGCTGGGTGTGAGTTTGAAAATCAAGTGTGCGGTGACGAATGCAAAAGGTAAATTGCCGCCGCATGTCTCTGCGGATGGAATGGTGGCGACCGCGCTCGATCACGGTGGCGAGATTGTGGATGTGCAGGAATAAAGATTTGAAATTGATGAGGAGCATTTATGGCTAAAGGATTTAACAAGGGCCCAGCAATGGGCGGGCAAGGCGGAATGATGCAACAACTTCAACGCATGCAACAGCAAATCGCTGAAGCACAGGCGAAGCTTGCCGACGAAACGGTCACTGCAACGGCAGGCGGCGGTGCCATTAAGGTTGTGATGACCGGCGATCAAAAATGCAAATCGGTTGAGATTAATCCCGACTTGTTGAAAGATGCCGATGCCGAGATGTTGCAGGATTTGGTTTTGTCCGTGGTGAATATGGCGCTGGATCAATCGCGCGAGCTTGCTTCGCAGAGATTGGGTCCGCTAACAGGTGGGCTGCCATTTTAATTGGCATGTCATTGCGAGCCGCGTTTTGTGCGGCGTGGCAATCTCCGATTTGAATCTAACACGAGATTGCTTCGTCGCCGCAAAGCGGCTCCTCGCAATGACATAATAATCTTATGATTCTCCCCGAACCGATTCAAAAACTCATCAACGCCTTTGAACGTTTGCCGGGCATCGGACCGAAGTCCGCCTCACGGCTGGCTTTCTATCTTCTGCGCGCGCCGGATGAAGTCTCGCAGGATTTGTCCGAAGCGTTGAATGGCTTGAAAGATAAGATCGCATTTTGCGAAGAATGTTTTAACATTACAGAAGCCGGAAGAACGCGTTGTGAAGTCTGCGAGAATCCAAAGCGCGATGGATCGCTGATTTGTGTGGTCGAAGAAGCGCTGGATGTTTTGGCGTTGGAACGCGTCGGCGCGTATAACGGAAAATATCATGTGCTACATGGAGTTTTATCTCCAATCGAAGGCGTGGGACCGGATGATATCAAGGTCAAGCCGCTGATTGAACGCGTGGCACGCGGCGGAGTGAAAGAAGTCATCGTCGCGACCAATCCGAGCATGGAGGGCGATGCGACGGCGTTGTATCTGCAACAACAGCTGCGTCAATACAAAGTTCAAGTGACGCGTCTGGCGCGCGGATTGCCCGTTGGAGGCGATCTGGAATACGCGGATCAAAACACGTTGTTGAGGGCGTTATCGGGAAGGCGCGAGATGGATTGAGCTATCTCGAAAATAAGCGGATCAGGTTTCCCCAAAGAACCGGGTTAAATCTTTGAAAATTATCGGCGTTTGCGGAGAAGGCTAATAGAATACTGATGAGGATCGAAGCGATCATGAGGATGATCCCCAGAGCCGCATACAGCTTACTGATAATGAGTTTGTGAGTCAGAAGGTTATACCCTTGCCAAAACCCAATAATGCTCAGCAAAATAAGCGTCGGAATAAAGTCAACAACGAAGCGCGTCTCTACAAAAAAATATAAAATAATGGGGGCAAAACCGAACAAGAAAGATCCTGACAAACTGATCATCAACCAATTGAATAAATAAGCATCATGATCGAAACCGGCCCGATCTGTGATTTCTTTCTTTTTAGGCAGTAAGGATCGTATGGGGATAACAGCAAACAGGACAAAAGGCGTGCTGAACAATATTCCGGTTATTGCACCTTCATGGTAAATCAGAGGCAAGCTAATAAATGAAAATTTGATAGCGCCAACTCCTGGAACCGATTGAACAAAGGGGAATACCATATTTAATTTTGGGCGCATGATCAAATAATTATAAAGATTAGGCAATAGATATAATGGTGAAAAAAGCACGTGGCTGTATTTTTGAAGAAATGGCCCCGCCAGTTCGTAATAGAAGCCTGTTTCAAAAACGGAATCAAAACGCGCCCAGTTGTACCAACCGAGAAAAGCCAATCCAATGACAAGTGGTGAGCACAAAGACATTAATGGGCCGACAGCATTTGAGCGCAGTGTGTTTTTGAAAACCCTAAAGGTCAAAAATACAACCATTAAGGTAACGAAACCAATTGGCACGATCTGAGTCACCCTTGATCCAATTGCGAGCGCCCATGAGGTCCCGGCTATAAGGAATTGTCCGATTGAAATGGATTCTCGGTCTAAGGCGGCGATCACGAAATAAAGGCCTGCCAGGAAAAAGAATTGGCCGCTTGCGCTGGCGGCTTCATAGACTCTTGCGTTTGTTAATATCCATGGGATTGGAGATATCAAACCGCAGAACAAAATACAAAGAGATATTATCCAGATGGAAATATTTTGGAAAAAGCGCCTCCATATTTTTATGATGAGCAACGATTGGAATATGAATATCCCGGAAATAAATACAAAAACCAGATAATGGTCTCCAATTGTGCCGGCGCCCAGAAGTTTGATCGCCAGCAGGAACAACGCCGGAACTGGCCCAAAATAAAGATAGAATTTACCCTTATAAAGGGAGAAGTCTATTGGGTATGGTATGTTATTAAACTGACGGCTGGCCGGATCGTATGGATTGTGAAGTGCAAGCAAGGCAGGAGTCGGTTGGATTTCCAGTGACAGGTTTCCATGTTGGAAGGCACTGGCGAGCTCGTCGTAATAGACGTTATAGTGAAGGATGAATGGCCAGCGCGTCCACGATCCAAAACTGATGAACCATACATAAGCAGTGATGACAAGAAGGACGCTAAGAGATGTAAGAATGAAACCCTGATGGGATTTTGAATAATTGAAGAGTTTGGAAATCAACGAGCTTAGGCTTGGGCCGTGTTTATCCGGATTCATTCTAAAATGTAAATTCCTTTTTGAGGATTACACACCGCCGAAAATCTTTCGGACCCTGCGAGTTCCGGCTTGTTTCGATGGAAGAAACTTTGCTGAAGGCTTTATCGCGGAAATAAGCGGACAAGGTATTCCCATAATGCCGGATCAAGCTTTTGAAATTTATCGGCATGTGCGGATAATGCCAACAAAATACTGACGATGATCGAAACAACTATTAGGATAATTCCCGCGGCGATATATAGTTTGCCGATGGCATTAGGCTTATGGGTCGTGAAAATATAACCCTGCCAAAACCCTATAATGCTAAGCGCAAANNATGATAATGTGCAGCTACCCAAAAGAACGAAACAAAGGGAACAAACCCGGACAGAAAGGAACCCAACAAGGCAACAACCAGCCACTTAAAAAAAGGGAGGTCATCGGCCTGACCTGTCAAGTTCATCACATCTTTTTTCTTCAGCGCTAGTGAAGTAATACAAGTGCCTGCGAATAAAATAAACGGTGTGCTAAAAAGAAACCCCGTCAATACGTTGCTATAGTAGACCTCAGACAGATGAATAAAAGAGAATATGGAAGCGCCAGCCCCCGGTATCGATTCGAGAAACGGAAAAACCCGATTAAGCTGTGGCGGCATGATCAGATAATTGTACAGATTTGGCAATATATAAAGCGGCGAAAAGAGAACGTGGCTGTATCTTTGAAGATCTTGCCCCGCTAGCTGATAAGAGAGACCCGATTCGAAAACAGAATGGAAGCGTGCCCAGTTATACCGTCCTAAAACAATTATGCCGAGAAAGAGCGGACCTCCTAGTAGGCTCATTGCAAAAATGGCTTTGGATAACTCTTTGGTTTGGCGATACGTTCTGGTGATGGAAGATGCCGTTATGATGGTTACAAAACCAATTGGCAGGAGTTGGGTAAGTCTTGAACCTGTAGCTAGCGCCCATGAAATGCCTGCGATAAAAAAGAAGGAATTTTTTTGCATGGCAGATTTTTGTTCCAATGCAGTGATAACAAAATAAAATCCCGCGAGAAAAAAGAACTGTCCGCTGGATGCTGCCGCCTCATAGATTCTTGCCTGGGTTAAGATCCACGTAAAGGGAGATATCAAGCCGCCAAACAGGATGCACATCAAGAGTATCCAAACGGGAATGTTCTGGAAAAAACGTTTCCATATCTTTAAGATCAGCAGAGATTGAATTATGAATATTCCCGAAACGAATGCAAAAACGATATACTGATCGCCAAGCTTGCTTAAACCCATATCCTTAATAATTGCCAGAATAAGCGCAGGAACCGGTCCAAAGTAAAGATAGTACCTGCCTTTGTAAAGAGAAAAATCCTTTGGATAGTTTATTCCGGCTCTTGCACTCGGGTCGTATGGATCTGGAAGCGTTAACAGAGCCGGGTTCGGCTTCGCTTCAAGAGAGAAACTTCCATGTTCAAACGCCGTGGCTAATTGATCATAATAATTGCTCGTAATAGGCCATCTCGTCCACGACCCGAAACTGATAAGCCATACATAAGCTACAAGTACAAGAAGAATGATGATGAATGCAAAAATGAAACCCCGATGAGATTTTAAATGATTGAAATATTTTGGAATCAGCGTTTCTTTCAGAGCGTTTGTAGCGGGGTCCCATTTGAATGGATTCATTCCGAAAATTAAATTCCTTTTGGAAATTATACCCCGGCCGAGAACCCCCGCAAATTTCCTGATTTTCAATTGATGTGGCCTGCGTGCGCGATTCCCTATCGGCGGAGATTTGGAATATGCAAATCAAAATATGTTGTTTGGATGGCAGGGGATGAATTAAGTTTAAATCGTTGCGGAACAATTTGTAGCGAAGCCAGGCTGAAAACCGATTTCAAAAACCGGTGTCAAAGGTTCGGAATTCATATGCATTTACGTAACAAGCCAATAAACTGCTTATTACGATCGAAACCACGATTAAGCTGATTCCAATAAACAAATATATCCTTCGACTTGTTGGCTTGGAATTCAAGGCTTGATAACCCTGCCAAAAACCTAAAACGCTTAGCAAAAGGAGGGGGGAAATACAATCCGCCAAAAAGCGGATCTGCACCCAATAATATGCGAGAAGGGATGCAAAACCAAGCAGGAATGATCCGAATAAGCTGGTGCTCGTCCATTTGTAGATGAAAGTTGTATGACTGGAAGAGTCTGGGGTTGTCTCGGATTTTTTTCTCAGGAACATTGAAATAATCGGAATACCTGCAAATAAGATAAATGGAGTGGTAAAAAACAATCCCGTCACATTACCTTTGTTGTGAATCTGGGGTACATCAATGAAAGAGAATTTGACAGTGCCCTGTCCTTGGATCGGCTTTAAGTAGGGGAAGCTTGCGATACCTTTTGGCTGCATGACTAAATAATCGTATAGATTCGGCAAGAAATATCGAATGGAAAAGATGAACTGATAATACTTTTGAATAAATGGCCCTGCTAGTTGATAGTAAAGACCTGTCTCAAAGAGCGAATCAAATCTCGCCCAGTTGTACCATCCCAGAATGCCAAGTCCTAAAACAAGTGGCAGTNNTTTAAAGCTTTGGAGAATAGTTTAGCCTGCCGATATTTCCATAAAGTAAAGGATGCCACCATAAGCACAACGAAACTGATCGGCAGGATTTGTGTAAGCCTTGAGCCTATGGCAAAGGCAAATGAAACCCCAGCCGCGAAAAGCCAGGCTTCTGATATTGAGTCTCGATCCAGCGCGATGAAGACCAGGTATAGCCCGGCAAGAAAAAAGAATTGGCCACCTGCGCTTGCCGTAATGTAAATACTTGACTGGCTTAGTATCCATGTGAAGGGGGATGCCAGCCCAACAAATAGAATACATAACGATATAATCCAAGGAGGCGCTTCTGAAAAAAAACGATTCCAAAATCGTATTACCAGCAGTGACTGTAGGATCAATATTCCGACAACGAATATGAATGATTCGTATTGGTCGCCAATTGCGCCGGTAATCCAGGGCTTAACAGCCAAGAGTATTAGCGCAGGAGCCGGCCCGAAATAAAGATAGTATTTGCCTCGGTAAAGAGAGACGTCTCCTGGATAATCTCCCCATTTGAGTCCTTTCCTTTCATTTGGGTCATATGGATTATGAAGCGCCATCAAGGCGGGGCTTGGAGTCGTTTTGAGTGATAATTGGCCGGCTTCGAATGAAGTCGCTAGTTGATCATAGAAGGTAGTCGCTGTTCTCCAATTTGTCCATGTTCCAAAGCTGATGAACCAAACATAAGTGACGATTACAACCAGAATGCTGAGTGATGCAAAAAGTACAACTTGAATGGTGCTTGATGAGAAGAAATGAGCAACAGTTGTTTTTTTCTTGGAAAACCAGCCTGTGTCGACCAATTGTCTTATGCGCTTCATACGAAAAAGTATCCGAACAAAAATTATACACTAAATGGCAGGCGGACCTGGACGATTTGATAACAGATCTGGTGTGCGAACTGTTTGACAGCGGCGATCGTAAATATTTGAATCAAAATATGTTGCCGGGAGCCGCCATCAGAACGGCGGAAGATAATTAAACGGGGTCAGTTTGAGTTCGAGGAAGATGTGATTTTTTAAGGTTTAATTATTCGTCAAGTATTGACAAAGTTAATGAAAGGCGTATAATCATCATTCGCCAGTCAAGTTCAAGCTGATCTCGTCCCCCCGACAGATCATTGATAATCAAACAAAACGTCTCAAGTCAGAGACACAAGCCAAGAGGCTTCGCAGTCTGACAAGCCGATGCGGAAGAGGCATCGGTATTTTCGTCTGTTTGAAGGGCTTGACAGGCAATGAAGTAGCGGATAAAATCCGCCCGCTTAAAAATCGAGAGAACCTTAACAACTGAAAAGTGATAGGAAGCAACACAAACCAGTCAATCCAGTTAAAATCCGTGTAACTTTTACACTCGTAAGAGTGTGACTTTTTGCGGAGAGTTTGATCCTGGCTCAGGATGAACGCTGGCGGCGTGCCTAATACATGCAAGTCGAACGAGGTGCTTTTGTAGCAATACGAGGGTATCCTAGTGGCGAACGGGTGAGTAACGCGTTGGTGACCTACCCCAAAGTGTGGGATAACAGTTCGAAAGGACTGCTAATACCGCGTACGTCGGCGAGGGCTACGGCCCTTGTCGAGAAAGATGGCCAATCCTTGGAAGCTGTCACCGAAAGATGAGCCCGCGGCCCATCAGCTAGTTGGTGAGGTAATGGCTCACCAAGGCTTAGACGGGTAGCTGGTCTGAGAGGATGATCAGCCACACTGGGACTGCGACACGGCCCAGACTCCTACGGGAGGCAGCAGTGGGGAATA
>PLNY01000188.1 GCA_003141915.1 Anaerolineae bacterium
ACACAGGCGAGACGCCTGTGCCACTACATTGCCGGAAAAGTCTTCGCAGCGCGCGACGAAGTTGGGAGATGGCAGTATAGAGATTGCAAAGATGCCTTCCCCTTTTGCGCTCTTTGTTCTTTGCGGCGGCAAATGGAATCCGTGCTGCCGCCTTTCACGGCTGTCCACTTTTTTTTGGACAGGTGTATTGGAATGGGACACTGGAGGGAAAGCCGAATGCACTGGAAGCCGGGGGCGGCGGACGGGAAGATATGGTTGAACAGGGCAATTATCACGCCATAAAACAACCATGTTTCGCTTCTGGACAACAGTGTTTTGACCGAAAGCAACAGTGTTTTGCATCAAAACGACAGTGGGGCGCGCCCGGCCAACAGTGGTTTGCCTCTGAACACCAGTATGATGTTCCAAGGCAACAGCATTTCGTTTAAGAATAACAGTGTTTTGTTCCAGAACACCAGCTTTTTGTTCCAAAGCAATAGTATTTCGTTTGAAAATAACAGTGGTTTGTTCCAGATCAACGGCAAGATGTTCCAAAGCAACAGTGTTTTATCTCAAACCAGGAGCGTTTTGTTTCAAACCAAGAGTGATTTGCGTTTTGTCTCCGCAGATTGCGCTGATTTTCGCCGGTTTTGTTGGTTTTCATCCGCGTTCATCTGTGAAATCTGCGGATAACCACCAGAAGGTGGTTTGCCGACGGCATAAACGGGGCGAGCTTTCTTGTGTTTTAGAATGGCATGACTTATGCGATTAGTTTTTTGTGCGTAATTGACAGGGCCACGGTGGTTCTGCCGGTTTTTTGAGGGAAACAAAAAACATATGAAAAAGAGCACTCGGGTCGCATTGTCATTTGCGACCCTGACCAAAGATCAACTGAACAGCTTCGCAATCCTGGCGATTGTGTGCCTGAAAACCAATCCGCTGTTCCCCAACCTCCCCGTATCCATCGCCGACCTTACGACGTTGCAAATGGCCTATCAGAATGCCATGAGCGCGGCGGCGGTGGGCGGGCCAAAGGACACCGCCGCGCAAAATGAGGCGGCTGATGCGCTGATCGCGGCCTTGCGCCAGATCGCCGCCTATATTCAGAGCCTGGGCCTCACCGAATCGCAGGTGCTGACTTCGGGCTTCGACGTGGTGGTCTGGAGCAACAGCCCGATAACCCTCGTAACGCCGGTGGTGACCGGCCTGGACAACTCGCTCACCACCCAGTTGCAGGTGTATTTGCAATCCGTGACCGGCGCCAAGGCGTATCATGTGCAGAATTGCGCCGGCACGGGGCCGTGGCAGGACGTGGGGATATTCCCGAACACCAAGGGCATCATCGTCAGAAACCTCACGCCGGGGACAGTCTATGCGGTGCGCGTCTGCGCGGTGGGCGGTTCCACGCAATACAGTCCCTGGAGCGCGTCCATTTCGCTCATGGCCACGTAAAACGCAGTTCAACCACGGATGCACATGGATATTTCACAGGGGAATAGCCGGAATCCATCCGCGCTCAATCCATGATCCCCTGCTGAATTTGCGGAATGCAGCAGGCAACCGCAGCCGGGCGATGGTTTCACGGTCAACGCATCATCCCTCAAAAGCAAGACCACCCATCGCCCGGCAACCTTTTTTTACAGCAGGAATCAAACCGATAAACGCAGTTCCGTCACGGAGGCCCGCGGATTTTTCAACGCAGAGACGCAAAGGCGCGAAGAACACAAGCCGGAGCTCGTCCTCGTCCTCGTCCTCGGCTTTCCGTTTTCGATTATGAGAACGAGGACGACGAGGACAATTTGGCTGCGGCGTCAGCCGCGCCGGGTTCTTATGTGGCTATTCAATTTCGGAATCCGGGTTCAAAGCAGCCAAGTGTCGCGTTTTGGTCTATAATGGCGCGTTTTGGTCACAGTTTGTTCTTCAACACCGGCATTTTCGTGATAAACTGGTGTGAACTGTGAAACCAGATTTAACGCAAAGTCGCAAAGAAGCAAAGACGCGGGGATTGCAAACTGATTTTTTCCCTTGCAGCTTTGCGACTTGGCACCTTTGCGTTGAAAAATCCATCTACCTCCAAGCCGACCAGCGCGTCGGCCAATGGAGCGATGTCGTCAGCATCCCGGTGGCGGGGTAAGGAACAACTCGAAATGAATTCAGCCTTGAATAAAATACTTGGGACTGACCCCTTTACTTTTTTGAGACAAAAAAGCAAGTCTTATGACTGAGGGAAATGTTCAGCCGGAAACAAGGACGACCCGAACGCGGGTCGCTGTTGGTTTTCACTCATTTGCTGCTGTATTATTAATTCTCTATGCCCTTTCGCACTTTGGATTTCTAACTCTAAGAGATCCTTCGTTTGAATTGCGCAGCACGGTATTTCCATTTATAACAAACTGGAGTTTATATTTTTTTGCTGCGATTGCGGAGCTGCTTACTGGTTTCCTTTGTTGGAGACTTCGCGGGCAACATTCGGCGAATGTGTTAATTTTGTCTTTTGTTTCAATCATGTTATTTTATAGGTGGGCTTTCATATTCACAGGGGGAAGTGAATGCGGTTGCCTAGGGCTGTTGGGGATATTGCTGCATGTAAATAAGGCACATGAAAAGATGATATCCAACGGAACTTTAGTGTTGCTTGGATTGACAACGGCGCCTTGGTTGTGGAGATTGGTGCGAGGCTTGGTTAATCGGTTAAACCGAACCACCGTTTCTGTTGCATTTTTGTGTTTTATATGCCGAATGGCTAGTGCTGATCAGACGCTTGAAATTCATGGAGAAATTGACACTGCGGAGCATAATCCTCGGACAGGTCTAGTTTATTCCAATCAGCAATGGCGGGCCTTTTTTGGTATTGTTATCTCCGGAGATGAAATCAGTATTAACATGACGAATCTGAATAACCCGGGTTGGTGGCGACGATACATATACGACGGGACGAATGCTTATTCGATAGTTCCTTTTGAAACAGGTGCTATGGACCCACATGGGGTGCCTATTGGTATATTGGCAACCATAGAGCCATCAGGACTGTATCTCTCTCCTAATCCTGATGATATGGGGGGATCAGTGTTGTGGCTCGCATTTGGGTTAAGACCCACATTAGTTCAGTCTAATCGGTTTGGCGTGTTAGAAATTCCGTTGGGTGGCAGTTCGACACGCCATAACCCATCGGATTTTGGCTGGAAGTGGATTGTTCAATTCTCAACGAATGGCAAATTCGTTAGTAGTTGCAGCATAGTGCGTGAAACTAAGCTCGATTTACCGGATAAGAGAGCCTTTTTACGATTTGATATGGATTACCCTGAAAGTCTGGGCGAATATAATAAATATGAAGACTCTCTTCGTGCAAAAAATTCAATACCACAAGGTTTTCTTTTCGGTAAATACACGTGTTTGCAATGGTATACAACAAATGGGCTATCAATACCTCTGAAATCCGAGATGGATGTCAACTTGGCTTCGTTTCATACGTGGCCCCATTTTTGGCGCGTTTCAGACATAAAAGTTAGTGATGTGCGCTTGTATAATGCTTCCGATGAATTGCTACCTAAAATTACAGCATCTATGGTGGTCCATGACTATCGCTATAAGAAGTCCAATCAGACCCGAATATTTAAATTCGCACAATATAAGTTAACACCGGGGGAATCATGGAAGCCCGATAACGACCCTACGTTGTTATCAACTGCTAATGACTGGCTCAAGCATGGTCGGAAATATGATGACTTTGGGCAGACTTCTAAATCGGTTTTGGTATGGTCAGTATTCGTGATGTTAGTGTTGGCACCGATTGCTGCCATACTATTAGACAAACGACAGAAACAAAAACAAAAAACATAAAATGAAAACCCACATAAAAGCACTAATAGGAGTTGTCGCAGTTGGATTGATAGCCTTAGCAACTATCGCTTGCACAGATAATGAGAGCAAATGCACTGCTAATAATGATGGGGTTACGTGCGACAATGCTGGCTGCGAATGCGATTCCAACAACGTAAGCTCATGCATTTGCAACGGTAATGCCGAGGGTGGTGAAAATAGCAGCCGCTGTAGTTGCCAGCAAAAGACTGGATAAAACGGCAAATCTACACAAGCGTTAACCGGCGTCCCAAATCCGCATGTAAAAGTGCGGAAAATTCAGCATCTATAATAGGGTGTAGATTGGCGTGGAACTTGACTGACTCCAATATCGGTGGTGCCGATTCATGTTTGCCGATCTTACGTGCGGATTTGGGGGCGGCATCATCGCCACCGGTTGGCGCACTTTGGGTTTGTTCAGCGTTCGAGAAAACCAAGGGGCAAAATATAATGTCCTGTTGTTAAATTGCAATGACCGCTCTCGACACTTATTATGAGCCCGGGCCTTGACCAGTTCATTTTCACGTAGATGTTTCGGGGACACTATATACATCAACTGCTACAAAATGAAGGGTTTGAGGAAAGCCGGCTTTTTTCTGGTAATCACGGCAGTGTGCCTTTTTGAATTTGTGGCGCAGCGTCACGTTTTTGTTTTTGAGGAGCTTGAGATCGCATTTTTGGGGCTTCAATGGATGCTTGCAGTGTGCATTGCGGCGTGGTGCGGCAGCTTTCTTTTTTTGACCTTCAGCCTCAAAGACCTACTGCTCGTTGGTTTGTTGTTCAGTGCCATCGCCGCGTTCTTCATAAGTCTGACGGCAAATCTTCCGGCAGCGGATGCCATCACGCTTTTATTTGGCGTGACGCTGGGCGAGCCGCAAAACTTTTACTTAATGAATGTGGAGGATGGAAAATGCCGCCCTCACATCACCCTGACCCTCTCCCCTCCTACCGGGAGCGGAGAGGGAATAGCCCGGTCACTCGTCGCTCGTCACTCGTCACCTTCCTGTTTGGTTTGGTTTTGCTTCTGGCTTTTTCATCGTGGTGGCATTTGGATATGTCGGTCAATTTTTATCACGGACCGCGCTGGATGGGACTTTGGAATAATCCAAACATTTATGGAATGTTGATGGGGGCGGGGCTAACGCTCGCAATCGGTTTGCTCGCAGGAAGGCTAAAGGCTAAAGGCGAAAGGCTGAAGAAACCAGAAATGCAGAAAGCGGAAATCGGAAAGAAGGAAACAATTTTGCAATCAGCAATCGGCAATTGGAAATCGGCAATTCTTCTTGTTGCGGCGGGGATGATGGGCGTCGGGTTGGTGATGAGTTACAGCCGAGGGGCGTGGCTGGGAGCGGCCATTGGTTTGCTATATCTGGCAAAGGTTTATGGGAAATTCAAATGGCGGTTTGTTTTGCCGGGAGTTTTGGTTGTGGCCGCAGTTGTGTGTTTTTTCTGGCATTCCGAATCGGACACAGGCCCGTGGTATCTCAAGCGCATGGATTTGAGCCGGGCATCGGCGCAACACCGGGTCGCCGCGTGGCGTGGGGCGGTTCAAATGATGCGGGATCATCCGTTTGGTGTGGGTTGGAACAAGGCGGTTCAGACCTACGCCCAAAATTATTCACCGCCTGAAGGCGGTGCGGCGGCCATTACCACGAATGATTATTTGATGTTGGGAACGCAATTGGGGGTTCCGGGGTTGATTTGTTTTGTGGTATACGTGGGGCTTTGCCTGGGAGCGCCGGCGTCCCGCCGGCAAGTTGGAAGCAAAGCCGAACCCGCCGGCGAGACGCCAGCGCTCCCAGCAATTTGCCGCGCGGGTGCGCTGGCAATGCTGGTGGCGTTTTGGTTTGATGGCGGATTGTTCACGCTGGCCACGGCGGCGGTGTTCTGGATTTTATTGGAACTATCTCAAATGCGGAATCCGCCTTCGCTCTGTTACGGCGCGACAAGTGCGGAGTGCGGAATGCGGAATGCAGAAATGGGACACGATGCAACATAATGCCGGGGGTGGATTTGGCCGGGAAAACGATCCGAAAATAGTTTGAAAAATATGTTGACACGCTGGCGGACTTTTGTTTATTCTTGAAGGTGTGATCACATGAACCAATCTGGAACATATGTGGTGTCACTTGCAGCCGGGCAGCCGGGCAATAGAGCAGGGAGTTCTTTTGCCTCAAATCAGCCTCCCTACGGCGCTGCCGGGCATCGCGCAACGATTCTCCAGCGTGGAATTCAACGCCAAGGCGCCAAGAGGCAAAGACGCCAGGTTGGCGGCACGAAATTCGATGGCAGACCGGGGAACGCTGGCGCTCCTCAAACGGAGTTGCTCCAGATCGCCGGTAAAGAGGGTCAAAACGTTTGCGCCTTCGCACCTCTGCGTCTTTGCGTTGAAAAATCCATCTANNGCGTCGGCCAATGGAGCGATGTCCTCAACATTCCGGTCGCAGGATGAAAATTGAGTAATATGAAATTTTGCGTATTAATTTTTTGTGCCAGCTTCGCGTTATCTATCGCAATATGCTCTGTTTCGGCAAAGGATAGCATTCCTGCTTTTACTGCCGAGGGCATTGTGTCATGCGAACAATTTAGACCATTCAATACGAATTATTTAGTCAAAACTGACGGCAAGGTCTTATTTTCATATACTAGTAATGGTTTGTGGCAGGTGCAATTTACTTACGAGCATTTTTATCATCCCGGCCTGCCATTTCCTGGATTTGAATCCAATACCGTTGTAGATTGCATGCGAATACCAGATGGAATCCGGCAAATAATCATTGCCCCAAGTGAAATAGGGGCACCTACAAATGAGGTCGGACGAACAACCCCCTATGCAACCACTCAAAATATGCCGTTTCCACAAATTGTTCAACAAGAGTTATTTTTGCCATGGTTAAGCCTTTGTCCGGATCCTGAATTGCCTTTGATTGATTCTAATCATATGCGCTTTCTTCTTCGTGACAATGTGTTTAATGACCCAAAAAACAAAGGTGCTTTCGTGGTAGATTATATTAATCCCGACAGACATTTCATATCAGAACTTTTTGTTACAAATAACGGCGTGGCGTTCCAATCTGACGGCAGTTCTATCGAATTTCCAAAGCCGTATGACAAGGGATTTCTTCAATTTTCATATAAGGCGCTTGCAACCACTAATTGTCAGGGCATGATTTTGCCTGTTAGTGCCGTATTATGCGAATATGCTCCGAGGCCGGGCGGTAGTTCAGAGGCGGACATATATCCAGCAATGGTAACCAGATTGTATATAGAACAGATTTCCCTCGGTGGCCACAGTTTGAAATCCACACCGATTCCTACAAGTTATATTGCATTGGATAGCCGGCCTGCTGGATTGAATAATGGTGTTACAGTAAATTATGGTATCACCAATGATCAGTGGTATTCAACCAACGATCGAATCATCAAACACGTGGCGAATTTTTATCGGCGGCAACCGTTTAATCGGATTAATGAAAAGGATCGAGTTTCTAGAAATCGCGGCGTTATATTTTGTGCCTTTGGAATCCTTGCTTTGGTGCCGATAGCAATTTTGGTGCGAACCAAATTAAACAACAACAACAACAAAAAATAAGGTTAATATGAATGAAACAATAAGACTAATGCTAGTTACGTCGTCAGCCATGGCGGTGTTTGCCTTTTCGGCTATTGTAGCCAAAGGTCAGGATTGCCAGAAATTAGTGACGGGATCCGCGTGTGGAGCGCCATCTCAATACGCAAACTGCACGAATTCTTGCCAAGATATAGGCTACTCAATTAACAGCCAAAACGAGACATGCACAGACTTGTCGGAAGATGATGACTGTGGCGTTGATACATGCAACACAAGCAGTGTTACGATTTGGAAATATTACGGATTTGCCACTGAATCCATTATTAATGGCAAATGTTTTTTTTGCACTAGTCCCGAAACGTGGTGGCCAATGATTAATGCCGGAAAATGTGAACAGGATTCGATTCCTACAACTGCCCTTGAATGCGGACCCAATTGCCCTGGTGAAGATGACTAAAAAGTCACTGAACCATTAACCTGATCGCTTTGTATAAAATGAAAGTAAGATTAGCCTGTTTCTTTCTGCTTTCGGCGGGGATTCTGCTCGTTTTAACCGCTATGGCTAAATTCGCCAGTGGTTTGTATGGGGCCGACCGAATATTGGATAAAATGGAGCCGCTTTTCTTGCTTTCATATAAAGCGTTCTTTTTGATTTTTGGATGCCTAGAATTCGCTTTGTCACTAATATGTTTCCTTTCTAATAATATCCTGTTGAGGAGTGTAATTATAGCGTGGTTCGCGACGAGTGCACTACTATACCGGATTAGCATGCCGTGGATTGGCTATCATCGGCCGTGTCCGTGTTTGGGCAGCTTAACAGGCGCCATTCATGTTCCACCGCACATAGCGGATAATGTGATGAAAGGTGTATTGGCCTACCTGCTCATCGGCAGTTACGGGATTCTTTTATACCAATGGCGGGAAAACCGGAAGTTAGCAGTCGGCAGGTTGGAGTTGGATAGGCAAAAAACGTAACGGCAAAATTATGGCATGGATGTGCTGCGGGCGGTTTCGGACGATTCGCTGATCGTTCCTACAGCAAATTGTTATTAAGTGGCGTGGTGGGGGCACGCAACTGGCGTGCTCTCCGCGGCGAATTTTCATGAAGCAGAAAGAAACCTTCGGGAACGACACCGTCGTGGTCGACGGGGTGTCGGCCACTACACATCAGAGGCGTGCATTCCTCGGAATTTCCATGCCGACTCTAAAACCCGCGTTGCTTCTGGCAATTACGGCTCTTTGCATTTTTGAATTTGTGTTGCACCGTCAAAGCGGCGTTTTTCGCGAGTTTGAAGTAGAGTTGCTTTCGGTTCGATGGATGTTGCTGGTTTGCCTCGCGGTTTGGTGTGGCGCTTTTTTATTTTTGAGGTTCAGCCTGAATGATTTGCCATTGGTTGGCTTGTTGCTCATCGCCATTTTTGCATATTTCATCGGTTATACAGAATCTTCGCAAGCGACG
>PLNY01000348.1 GCA_003141915.1 Anaerolineae bacterium
AGATATGGGCAAAAGAACAAAGGCGGCAACTCGCGTAAGTATCATAAACAACTTTGTTGAGAAATTGTTGTGAAAATTTAAATCGTTCTCAACGTTTTCTCAACTGTCTCTTGGCGATCTCACAGTTCCCAATTTTATACTCAGATATAAGAAACAGAACATTGATTGCGCGTAGGAATTGAAAGGAAAAACATCATGAAGAATAAGATCATCATACTCATCGTCCTTATGGCTTTGATGCTGGCGGCTTGCAGTACAGCGACCACATCGGCGAGTCAGTCCGCTACAACATCAAAGACAAAGTCGTATGCGGGCCAGGCGGAACTGATTGTCGGTATTCTCAAGTTGGAAGGCACAGATCAAGCCGTGACCGCGAAGCAGGCGTCGGACCTTTTGCCGCTTTGGGAAATGATGAAAGTTTTAGCATCAAGTGATACATCGGCTCAGGAGGAGATCGACGCGACAGCCCGAGAAATTAAAGAGACTCTGACGCCGGCTCAACTCCAGGCTATTGCGGATATGAAACTAACCGAACAGAATATCTCCGCTTTTGAACATGGACTGAACACCACTTTACAAAGTTCAAGCAAAAGCAGTAATAGTAGTCAGGGCAGCGGTGGATTTGGCGGACCTGACGGCGGAGGCCCGGACGGGGATTCTCTCGGCGGAATTGTTTCGGGAGTATCCCAGAGTATGACTTCCAGTACTCAGTCCACACAAGTATCGGGTGAAGCGTCGAATCAAGGTCTTACTGAACTGATCAATGCGCTCATCAAGGTTTTGCAGAAAAGAACAAATGCTTAAAAGCCGGATTCGCGGCGCCGACGTATTTATGTCGGCGCCGCTGATGTTCTGGCGCAACTGCGGTAAAATCTATGGAAGCCCTAGGCATTATTTATCGAAGAATCCGAATCAGCAGGTTGAGAATTCAAGCCTCTCCGGGGGCGCCAATTATTTATGCAACTCACGGAACAGATTCAACTAATCAGGCTCTTGCTGGCTCGCCTCGAACGCGTCTCGGTCGATTCGTATTGGGCGCACCGCGCCAGCGGCGTGCGCGGCGCACTGCTAAGGGCGTTGGAAAAGATCGAGGCCGGGCAAGCCGTTGATGAGTCCGTGTTGAGGCGTTTGGTGGATAAAGGATTCCAAATCCTGGAACAAGCCGCGCAGGAAAGAATCAAATAAGTCAGACGATGCGCGCGTAAGAAGTTGGGGATTCTCCTTGTCTTTGTCGCAAAGGAGTACTTATGGCGAGGAAAAAGAATCCCGATCTTTATAATTTAAATCCTTCAACCATTATGGTTTATGGCGCGGTATGGTGCCCGGACTGCAAACGCGCCAAACAATTCTTTGGTGACCAGCGTATCCAGTATCTCAATGTGGATATTGATGATGATCCGAAAAGTGTAGCCTTCATTGAAAAGATCAATGAAGGCAAGCGTATCATTCCCACGATTTTATTTCCTGATGGTAGTATTTTGGTCGAACCGTCGAACGCGCAACTTGCTCAAAAGCTGGGATTGAAAACAGAAGCGCAGCGTTCGTATTATGATGCGATTGTGATCGGCGGCGGACCCTCGGGGTTGACTGCCGCGTTGTATTTAGCGCGCGAAGGTTGCGATGTGCTCGTGATCGAAAAAGCCGGATTGGGCGGACAAGCTGGTATTACGCAGACCCTCGATAACTTTCCCGGCTTTGACGAGGGAATCACCGGCGCGGATTTTGCGGCGCGGCTTGGGCGTCAGGCGAAAAAATTTGGTGTGGAAATTTTGCAGGCGCGGGAAGTGCTGGAGATCGGACGCGATGGCCAATATCTCACAGCAGAGATCGGCTCCGAGATTCATTATCACACGCAAGCGTTATTACTTGCAACCGGAGCGCGCTATCGCCGCATGAATGTCCCCGGCGAAGATGATCTGCTCGGAATCAACGTTCACTTCTGCGCCACATGCGATGGCGCATTTTACAAAGGCAAAAAAGTTTTGGTGGTCGGCGGTGGCAACAGCGGATTCGAAGAAGGCTTGTTTCTAACTAAATTCGCGTCGCAAGTGGATATCGTCGTTAATTCAACGGAGCCGAAAGCCAGTAAAATATTGCAGGATAAAGTGGCCGAAAGATCGGATATGCATGTGATCCTGAATCATACGGTCAAAGAACTGCGCGGCAAAAATAAACTTGAAGCGGTCGTTTTACAAGACCTAGCAACCGGTGAAACGAAAGAAACATTTTATGATGGCGTATTTGTTTTTATCGGCCTGACACCGAACAACGATTTACTCAATGGCAAAGCGGAATTGGATGAGCGCGGCTTTGTCATCGCGCCGCACATGATGACCAGCCTGCCTGGAATTTTTGTGGCGGGAGATGCGCGGGCCGGCTCGACCAAACAGGCCGCCTCCGCCGCCGGAGAGGGAGCGTCCGTCGCGCTGGCGATTCGCGATTACCTGAAATCTCTTGGCTCCTGATAGAGCGTCTCTCAAAAACTTTTTTGTAGACGGCAACTAAAAAGCGGCCCTCTTCCGTGTTTTCTGTGAGCGGGTCGAAGCATCTGTGTACAGAAAAGAAACTGACAGGAACTCACTGCGAAGGCCGCAAAGAGCGCCAAGATTTTTAGTGATTTTTTTTACGCGCTTGGCGTTTCAAAAATCCTCTCATAAAGAATAAGAAGAGTGGTGATTGACGAGGATTAAGGACGGGATACAATTGAAGCAAAAAGGAGTTGAAGATGAAACGCCTGATCTTCGTCTGTGCCTTATTTGCTTTGATTCTCTCAGGATGCGATGCCTGGACGGTAGAACCTCTTCCTTACATGACTTCGACTCCCGGTCCTTCCTCGACGCCCATCATCTTGAGCGCCACGCCCATCGTTCTGCCTCCGCCGGTCACGGCCACAACAGATATTACGCCTGCCACACTGACAAATACGCCAACAACGCCAACCGGCACGGATACTCAAGTTGTGACGCAAACGGCGACCATGACCCCCACGACTCCTGTTCCTTTATCATTCACACCCACCGTCACTTCAACGCTATCCGTCTCGGTCAATGCTGAGATTCTCGGATGCAATACCTCGTTTGATATTATTCATGGCATGGGCGAAGTGACCAACGCATATATCACAATCACAAATGCTGGCGCCGTCAACCTGACCAATGTCTGCGCCACGCTCAACGCCTTAGACGAAGGCCGCGCGCATCCTGATAAAACCAAATGCGTTGCATTTCTTCCGGTTGGTTATCAGGTCAGTGAAAAACTGACTGTCGATACAACCCTTGGAAAACCTTCGCCCGTTCAAGTGGACGTTACCATGGGAAGCATTCTGCTTCAACGCGTGGCTCAAAATGCCTGCACCAACGTTGATTTGATTCCTCCCAGAATCCACAATCTGGGCGCGATCACGCCGATAGCAACTCCGTAATCCATGTCATTGCGAGTCTTCGAGAAGCANNATGTATAATCAAACTATGACTGATGAACAACTTACAAACCTGCCGCGACAAAAAATCGCGATGTTGATTGACGGCGACAACGCCCAACCTTCTCTGCTTCCGCAAATGTTGGTGGAGGCAGCACGCTATGGCCAGGTCACCGTCAGACGAATCTACGGCGACTGGACGACGGCCAATATGAATTCCTGGAAAGAGACGTTGAACTTCCACGCCTTCCAGCCCATCCAGCAGTTCCGTTACACCATCGGCAAGAACGCCACCGATAGCGCCATGATTATCGATGCGATGGATATTTTGCATTCGGGCGTGGTGGACGCGTTTTGTCTGGTCTCGTCCGACAGCGATTACACGCGGCTCGCCACCCGCATCCGCGAGACGGGAATCTTCGTGATGGGCATCGGAGAGAAGAAAACGCCAAAGCCTTTCGTCAACGCCTGCGACGTATTCGTTTACACCGAAAATTTGGTGGCGGGGACGAAGGCCGCACAAGCGCGCTCATCGCAACGCAAATCAACTTCCAAAGCGAAACCCAAAAGCGAAGCCGACCCGATGCCTTTGCTGGAGCAAGCCTTCGATATGGCGGTTCAAGAGGACGGCTGGGCGCGGCTCGACTTGATGGGCAACGCGCTTTATCAACTCGACCCGGGCTTCGACCCGCGCACGTATGGACAGCGTCAACTCTCGCGGCTGATCAAAAGTTTGAAAGATCAATTCGAGATGAAGGCACAGGAGTTGGATAGCTCGACTTTGTTTTTGGTGAAGATGAAAGAGTAACCACAAGTTTATTCATAAACTATCATTTCGATATAAATAATTGTTGGTGGGCTTTTCATTTCAATGGAGGACAAAATGAAATATACAAGGCTATTATTATTGCTAGTTCTCTTCTTAACTTCTTGCGCAGCACCTGCAATGCCCTTATCCACATCAACTTTTACTCCAGAACCAACAGCCGTTCAAACATCGACTCCAACGTCAACACCTTCTCCTTCACCCACGCCTGCCTATTCATATTGGCAAATTATCTCCGCCTCAAACGCAACAGAGGTTACAAACTTGTATCAGTTTGATGGAGAAGTGAGTAGTCTCGCCTTTAGTCCAAACGGTAAGTACCTAGCCACCTCCTTTGCTAATGGAGCAGGCATAATTTGGGACATTTCCGCCGTTAAAGGCTGGAACGATTTGGATGATGCGCCCAAAAATATTTTCCTTGCTAAAGGAAACGTAAGTTTTGATCCTGAAAGTAGAGTATTAGCAACAGGCGGCAAATTGATTGATTTATCTACAATGAAGACAATCCAAGAATTGCCCGGGACAGTTGTATTTAGCCCTAATAGGAATACTTTAGCGTCGTACTATTGGAACACTGTTTCCTTTTGGAACTTTGATGGGAATCAATGGATTATGAAATATAAGGAGGATACACAGGATGTTGTTAATGTTGCTTTTAGTCCAGATGGAAGTTTGTTAGGCGAAGCGTTCGATTGGGGAGGTGGGGAAGGCGTGAAGGTTCGGAGGGTCGCTGATCACAAGCTTCTGTATACTTTCCCCTCTCCAGAGTACGCTCATCCTGCTCATTTTAATATGAATGCACTTGCGTTTTTGGCTTTTAGTCCTGATAATCAATCCATTGCTACTGGCACAAAAGCTCAGGCTGAAATACGTTTTTGGAATTTAAAAAATGGAGAACTTATAAAAGATATAAGCACTTCATTTGCGGTCAATGAACAGGATCCTAATACCGGTAAAACTTTTACTGATTATGACGATCCAGATGTTGCGTGTGTAGCTTTCACTCAAGACTCAAAGGTTATCATTCTTGCCGGTGATAACATTATCATTTTCAAGACATTTCCTGACGGCGAATTTATTAATGAAATAAATATTGATCCATACACCCCATCGTCTACAGACTATATTACAGCTTGTGCTACAAGCAAAGACGGAAGATTGATTGCAATTGGCGACAGCAACGGTAATGTAGGTGTATGGAATGCTCCTCCTGAGATGCCTTAATTTA
>PLNY01000061.1 GCA_003141915.1 Anaerolineae bacterium
GCGTTCCAGTCGGTGTCGTTGGTAAACCCGAGTTGTTCCCGGATATTGTCCATCATGCGTTGCTGGAACTGGGCGGGATCAAAATTCCCCCGACCGCCGCCCGGTCCGCCGCCTCGATCGCCATTATCATTTTGCGCAGAAACAGTGCCGACACTGAATATCAAGGTAGTGGCGACCCCGCAGATTGTTAACANNTGGTTTTTTGGTTCATCGGCGGACGACACATCATGCCGCCCGTCAATGGCAGGTCGTGCATTCGCAAAGAACGTGCCATTCAGGAAAACGCCCTTTTAAAGGGAAACGGAAATAGCTGCTGCGCAATTACTGCTCACCCCGTTGTGCCACGCGCAAAATTTGCGCAAGAAGACATCGAACCGCACAGTATTGAATGAAGATGACTGCTCTGCTGAACTTAGTAGTGTCCTAGTCGCATACAACTAACTACGCACGGCATCGATGTAGACATTCCTCGGGGAATTTCCTGTTGTTATTCACACAGGTCAATCAAACTTGAATACAGAGCCCAGACAGTTTATTCGACTGTCAACGCGACCAGAAAGGGACACGTCTCGGTCTCGGTCGAAACGTAGTCCAAGGTTGAAATCGCCGCTCCCGGCTGAGGATTTTCAAAGCTGCTTCGGTAAAGACAAAGCGAAAGGTCAGGTCGCCACTGCCGTATATAAGGATTGGATCCGACCCATGCGAGCTCCATACTTGGGGCTAGCGTCCTGCCGATCGTAGGGAGTCCAGTGGTGAAAGTAGCCCACCACCAACCAAAGAGCTGCTCGCCCACCACTATGTTGATTTCTCTGGTTGATCCGTCTTCATAGCGGAAAACTAATTTTGCCACGGTCATGTTAGTACCTGTTCTTGCCGCGGCTACCAAAGCATCCAATTGCTCAGTTAATTGCTCAGGTTTTACCGAGCCTGCACTGCTAAGCAAATTAGCTACTTTTGCCAAGTTGATACTTGTTGCTTTAAAACCGAATTGATCAGGATATACTGGGAATGCGCCGTGCAACAAATGAATTTTTGCACACTGACGATGGATGGGGATGGAGTCAACCTCAGTCGGATATTTCTTTCCATGTTGGCGCAACCAACCCCCCATAAGTTGTACTGAACCTTCCACGTCGAAAGGAACCCCGGCGTAAATGTTTCTGCCAGCAGGCAGTTCGGCAAGATTATTGGCGTTGTTCCCTTTCGGACACAGGGGCGCTTCAGTCAGCTTGGCATTGATATAAGGCTTAAGGTCTATGATCACAGCGCCATGCGTCCCGTCTACAGCCTGGCGTGCTTTTACTTTCTCCGCAGTCAGCTTCCTTTCTGCCGGCCAGGTGTTCGTATTCAACTGCACTACAACTTTCAGATATTTGTTCTCGTGTATTTTTGTCCAGATGATCCTGCCGCAAACCGCCAAAGAGAGAATTAATAAAACGGCTATAATAATTCCGTATCTAATTTTAGGATTCATAGTTAAACGATAAATAAAAGTCACTTTAGTGACCAGCAATTAATGTTCCACTTTCAGGTATCGTCGGCGCAAGCGAAAAACCAACGTCATTCGAGGATGCCCGACCAGTATCCACGCAGAATTCCAACTGAATCGGACATCGTTGAGTTTTTCAGCAACTATGAAGCGTTGTATTTTCTGTTGGTGCCACCCCTTGGTGGCTGTTCCTCTTCTTCTGTGCTACTGTTTGTTCATTCATGTTAACACTCTATTTTACTTTGCAATGTCAACCGCTTTCCTGCTTAAATCCATTTTATAATCTGGTCGTTAGCAACACAGCGGAGGATATAAAAAGGCCACCACGATGAAATCTAAATTTCGCGCAAGTGTTCCGATAATCTCAGCCTTTCTGGCAGTTCTGGTTTTTTCCTGCTCGCATTCCAGCAACTTGCCACGACCGGGTGACGCATTAATGGTGGGCACAAGCAAATGCGACATTACTCCCAAAGAACCTCTGCCGATGTGGGGATATTCTTCTTATCATGACAACCTTTCTCGGGGGGTTCTTGATCCATTATTTGCAAACACGTTGGTCCTCCAAGCTGCGGGAAAGAAGATCGCCATTGTCAGTCTTGATCTTGGTCGGACGCCTTCGGAGAAAGTATTGGCGGACATCCGAAGCCGAATCAGAAAGCTCGGAATTGAATATTCGTTCATTGTGGCCACGCACACTCATCATGGTCCCGTGTTGGAACTCTCAAATGAGGTGGGCAAAGGCAAAGGACGTTTCGATGCTGCCATCCGATACTACAGTCAATTGGAGGATGCCATTGTGCAGGCTATTCTTGACGCCAATAAAAAGCTCAAACCGGCAAAAATGGCAGTCGGCATGGTCAAGTTGAACAATTTTAATTTTAATCGTCAAACACAATTCGAACCCACTCTTGTTGATAAGGATTTGGCGGAAATGCGCTTTGACGATGTTTCTGGCAAACCTATGGCAATATTGGTGAATTTCGCAGCCCATCCAACTTTGGTTCCAGAGTCCTTGCTGAAATTTTCCGCTGATTACCCAGGAGTAGTGGAAAAAATCGTTGAAAAGGACACGGGTGCCGATGTTCTCTTTGTGCAGGGAGCCGCCGGCGATCTGGCTGCCGATGGCGAAGATTACGAGAAATTCGGCAAAGATTTGGCGAAAGAAGTTATCAAACTTGATTCTTCCCTGAAGACAGAGGAAGTCATTCACCCAGATCTTCAAGTAAAAGAAGAACGATTTACCTTCAAATCGCGTGTCAATCTGAGTAATCCGATGGTGCGATATCAATTGGACAAGGCCTTTTTCCCCGAATTGATAGAAAATTATGTGGATGAATATGNNATGCCCACGGTATTCGCCCTCGTCTTACGGTAACAGTTCTTAACGGGGAAATTGCTTTGGTGGGTGTCTCGGGCGAGTTTTTCTGCAACCACGCGCTTCGGCTGAAAGAACGAGCACGCATGAAAAAACTTCTCTTTTTCGGATTTTGTAATGGTTACGATCAATACTTTCCGACGATCGAAGCGGCTGCCGAAGGCGGTTATGGGACTGATATTATGGAGGCACCCATAGCTATTGGAGCAGGAGAGCAAATGATGAACACAGCGCTAATTTGGATTTACGAAATGCAGCAACCACAGGGCGTAGCTCCAGGCTTTTGACAATCCAGATCCCTTGCAGATGTGGAAACAGCTCCCTTTTCAATCGCCGTTTACAGAAAAATTGATTCGCAATTTTCTACAACTCACCTGCGTGTCGTTGGGAAGCAGCAAGTCGTTGGTGGACCAAAGCGGCGAAGGCTAGGCAATGTTTTCACCCCTTTCACATTTCAACCAGATGAGGTAGACCGGCGCGACCCCGCCACATTCGAAGGGGGCTTTCAACTTATTGCTACGGCGAGGAACCACATACGATGAACTAGCGTTT
>PLNY01000252.1 GCA_003141915.1 Anaerolineae bacterium
TGATAACGGCAGAGATCAATCGGATGGTCGCTGGCCAATTCGCTGTACATGCGCTTGTCGAGTTTGCCGTAGGAACTGTCGCCCGTGTTCAAAGCTAGGAAGCCGCCATTATTTTCGGGAAGCTTCTGCTTGATGATGTCCGCTTCAATCGTGACGCCGAGATGATTCGCCTGTCCAGTGAGGTCGGCGGACACATGATAATCCTTGTCCTTCTTGAACCCTGGATTGCGCAGATAGCACCACAACACAGTCGCCATGCCGAGTTCGTGCGCAAGCGCGAACGCTTCCGAGATCTCGATGATTTCACGATGCGAATCATCCGAGCCGAAATAAATCGTCGCTCCGATCGCCGCCGCGCCCATATCATAGGCTTCCTCGATCGTGCCAAACAGGATTTGCTCGAAGCTGTTGGGATAGGTCAACAGTTCATTGTGATTGATCTTTACGAGGAATGGAATCTTGTGTGCGTACTTACGAGCAACCATGCCCAACACGCCAAACGTGGACGCGACCGCGTTGCATCCGCCTTCGATGGCGAGCTTGACGATATTCTCAGGATCGAAGTAATCAGGATTTTTTGCGAAGCTCGCACCACCCGAATGTTCGATGCCCTGATCTACTGGCAGAATGGAAAGATAACCGGTTCCGCCGAGACGCCCGTTGCCATACATCCGCGCCAGATTGTTTAGCACGCGGCTGTTGCGGTCGGATTGCAAGAAAATACGATCCACAAAATCGGGACCCGGCAGATGCAATCGCTCCTTGGGAATTTTGGGCGACTTGAAACCAAGCAGTTTTTCTGCCTTATCCCCCAACAAAGATTGAATATCAGTTGTCATTATGCTCTCCTTGCCCAAGGCTTTCCGCCTCGAGCGTTTAGAATTTTTACTCTCTGAACGAGAGAAATTTACTTTCTTTTCCTGCCATGGAAAAACACCAAATAGGAAAAACGGTTCGCTTGATTATAACCAGAAACTCAGACTATAATGTAACCTATTTCATGCGACTAAAGTAACTGCAACCCGTATATCTTGTATATCAACGCTGGAGGCACAAATGACTGACATGTATCAAAACGTAAGCGGCCAGATGGATCCATTCAAAAAACTGGCATCCTATATCCCCGGATTTAGCGGTTATGTCGAACGACAGAATCGGCGCGACGCGGACAAGCTTGTGCGCGACACCATCGCGCGCAGGTTCGACGATTTGGTCAAACGCGCATCGGCCCTGCAGACTGATTTGGTCAGCGCAGGCAAACTCGATTCTGTAGGCGAGATGGAAAAAGCCGTCACACAAATGCGCACGTTCATGGACAAGATCAGCACCGCAGCACGCGGCTATTCCGGCTTGTTCGATGCAGTCAAGATCAACGAAAAGGAACTCGAACAGCTTTATAATTTCGATCTGGCGTTCTTTGATCTTGCCGACCAAATCGGGCACGGACTGGACAACGTCGAGGCCAGTATGGGCGATGACGCTGCCCTGCCCGCCGCGATTCGCAACATCACCACACTTGCCCGTCAGGCCGTGGACACATTCAACCGCCGCTCTGAGGCATTCACCGGCAGCGGAAAATGACGAATGTCATTACGAGCGAAGCGACACTTGCACCTGCGCCAAGTGCAGGTGAGCAATCTCCTGGCTCGTGAGGGGATTGCTTCTCGAAGATTCGCAATGACATACGTTAACAGGCACAGACAACATCATCAAAGCTCTGTGCCTTTTCTTGTTTTTGTGGTACAAAAAGCAGCATGTGGCACAATTATATAAATGCAACATCTACAGATGAAGTTCAAAAAATTCTCGCCGAGAAACGCGAGCGCGCCCGCATCGTCGCCGGCGCGACCGATTTGATCCTCGAACTTGAGCGCGGCGTCCGCAAAGGCATCGAGACCTTGATTGACGTGACCCGCATTCCCAATCTGGATCGCATCACGCTTGATGAAGATGGCGCGATTCATCTTGGGCCGCTGGTTACGCATAATCATTGCGCCGCCTCCAAATTAATTCGCGAACGGGCTTATCCCTTGGCGCGCGCGGCCTGGGAAGTGGGCGCGCCCCAAATCCGCAATCGCGGCACCGTTGCCGGAAACTTAATCACCGCCTCGCCCGCCAACGACACCATCACACCGCTGATGGCATTGGGCGCATCGGTGACACTTGCTTCCACGCGCGGCGAACGCAAAGTGGCATTGCAGGATTTTTATACCGGCGTTCGCAAGAACGTGATGCAAGCTGATGAGATGCTGGTGGATATTTCCTTCCCCGCGCTGACCAAAGATCAACGCGGGACATTTATCAAGTTAGCGTTACGCCGCGCACAAGCGATTTCACTGGTGAATGCGGCTCTGGTTCTGACTTTGAAATGGGGAACCGTTCAATCGGCTTCGATCACGCTCGGAGCTGTCGCGCCGACCATCATCCACGCGCCCGAAGCGGAAGAATATCTGCGCGGCAAAAAACTCAACGACGACGTGATTGCCAAAACCGCCGAATTGACCATGAATGCCAGCCGTCCCATTGATGATGTGCGCGGCAGCGCATCCTATCGGCGTGAAATGGTTCGCGTGCTCACGTCGCGCAGTTTGAAATCAATTCGAGATAAACGCGAACAAGACGGTTTCCCGCGCGACCCGGTTTTGCTATGGGGGAAAAAAGACGGTGCGCAGAAGGCAGTTGGCAGTCAATTGCCGAACGACGCGATCGAGACGACCATCAATGGCAAAAAATTTGTCTTCAAAAGTGGATACGATAAAACTTTGCTTCGCCTGCTTCGCGAAGAAGGAATGTTGACGGGGACCAAGGAAGGTTGTGCCGAGGGCGAATGCGGTGCATGCACGGTTTTCCTCGATGGCAAAGCCGTGATGTCCTGCCTTGTCCCTGCGCCGCGCGCACATGGCGCAGAAATCATAACAGTTGAGGGTCTCGCCAACGGAGATCAATTACATCCCGTGCAAGAGGCTTTCGTTCAGGACGGCGCAGTGCAATGTGGATATTGCACACCCGGCTTTATCATGTCTGCCGCAAAACTGCTCGAAGAAAAATCGCACCCGAGCAAAAACGAGATCGAACAAGCCATCACTGGAAACTTGTGCCGTTGCACGGGTTACTATAAAATCGTGCAAGCTATAGAAGACGCGAGTAAAATCAAGGTTTGAGAGGCAATCAATGGGAAGATATTCACCAACCAACATCAGAAGGCCGCAACCACGCATCGAGCGTCCGCATCCGGTATGGCGCGGCATCGGTTGTATTCTATTGATCGTTGTTCCGATCATTTCTTTTGGACTTGCAGAGCTAACGGTTCAAAGCGACTGGACCCAGCAATACATTCCTTATCAATTACTGGGCTATTCCGTCATGCCGGCAGTCTTATGGAAGGTTGGGCTTCTCAACCCGATTTTGGCTTTTATTCAAGGCCTGCCCAATTTATATGGGGTGTTGGTATTTTTCTTTTTCTATCTTGTTATAATAGGAGCTTTTGTATCGGTGGGTAATGCTTTTCTTTACCAAACTCTTGGGCCACCTCGCTACGGTCCGCAAGATGCTCCGCCGCCAAAAATAAAACCGAAACCCTATAAGCGCTAATACAAAGCGAGTGAGGATATGCCTCACTCGCTTTGCTAATCCACGGTCGTCTCCCCTCCCTCTTCCTCTTCAAAAGGTTCCGTCTCCACATCATTCGTCCCAAACGATTCTGCCTCTCCAGCGCTCTCGCCCTCAGACTCGTTCTCCTCCGGCGACTCAGCGACTTCGCCAGATTCGCCTTCTTCCGATTCCTCCTCGGGACCTTCGCCGCCTTCCTCTTCTTTTTCGTTCTCATTCTCTTCCGATTCTTCAGAACCTCTATCGTCCTCTTCCGATTCCTTCTCTTCCTCTTCGGTCTCTTCGCCTTCGCTTTCTTCCTCGTCTTTTGCTTCTTCTTTTTCCGATCCCTCTTCTTCGGATTCTTCTTTCTCTTCTTCCTTTTCAGATTCTTCCTCAGTTTCTTCTACTTCATCCGATTCTTCCGCGTCAGATTCAACCGGCTCTTTTTCACCGGTATCTTCAGCTTTTTCTTCACCTGCATCCGACTCATCCTCTTCTTCGCCGCCTTCTTCGTCATCGCCATCTTCTGACGCGTCTCCATATTCGGATGACTCGGCTTCGCTTTTCTTCACTGCTTCAACGTCTCCAAGCTCGGAATGTTCACCAGCTTCGGCGTTATCATCATCGCGTTCATCTTCTTTGTCTGTCTTATCCTTGTTCTCGCCGCGCTGTTGTTCCCATGCAACAATAACATAATCATGGACATCGGGCATTTCTGTACGCAAGGCTTCCATGAACTCAGAATACTTCTGGTACACAGCGCGATCCACACTGCCGGGATTATTCAATTCTTCATGAACCGCACCCAGCATCGCTAAAGCCTCTTCAGCGGAAAGGTCGCGCGCCGCCAGCCGACTCTGTAAATAATCGAGCATATTTTGCGGACCCGACTCGCCAAACAAGTTGTTGTATTCAAATTCCGGCATCAATCACCTCGTTGTCAAACGGGTTGAATATACTCTAGCCTGCCTAAAAGGGCAATCAAAAGCCGTTGTATAATTATAGGGACAACCAAGAAACGGAGAACTACCATGCCATCCATAGGACAATCCTTCCCGCGTATCGATGCCCGCGGCAAAGTCACGGGCGAAACAGCTTATTCCGGCGATCTTTCAATGAGGGGAATGCTCTATGCCAAAATATTATTCGCCGAGCGGCCTCATGCACGCGTCTTGAGCGTCAAGACAGGCAAAGCCGAGGCGGCGTCCGGAGTCGTTGCCGTTTACACATCCAAAGATGTTCCGGTCAATGAATACGGATTGCAAATACCCGATCAGCCCGTGCTTTGCGGGCCTGGTTCATCAAAGCCCGGAACGGATGTGGTTCGCTTTGTCGGCGATCAGGTGGCAGTCGTCGTCGCACAAACTGAAGCGGCGGCGCAAGCCGCATTAGGTTTGATTCAGGTTGAATATGAAAACCTGCCGATTGTGTCGGACCCGCTCGAGGGGATGAAACCGGACGCGCCGCGCGTCCATGCTGAGATTGGCGACTCGAATATATGTGTTCACTACAAGATCCGCAAAGGAGATATTGAAGCCGGCTTCGCCCAAGCTGATGTAATTATCGAAGGAGAATATCGAACTCCTGCGCAGGAACACGCCTATCTTCAACCTGAGGCGGGTTTATCTTACATTGATGATGAAGGTCGCGTGACCATTGTATGCGGAGGGCAATGGACACATGCCGATCGTGAATCGATTGCGCACGCCCTGGATTTGCCCGAAGAACGCGTGCGCGTCATCTATCCGGCCATCGGCGGGGCATTTGGCGGACGCGAAGATTTATCGGTGCAAATTGATTTAGCGCTCGCGACCTGGAAATTACAGCGTCCGGTCAAAATCATCTGGAGCCGCCGCGAGTCGATCATCGGACACGCCAAGCGGCATCCCGTATTTTTACGCGCCAAATGGGGTGCGACCAAAGATGGCAAACTGGTCGCGGCGCAAAACGAAATCATCGGCGATGGCGGCGCGTATATGTACACTTCCAATAAAGTGCTGGGCAATTCGGCGATCACATGCACCGGCCCATATTTCATCCCGAATGTCAAAGCAGATGTTTACGGCGTTTATACGAACAATGTTCCCAGCGCGGCTTTCCGCGGCTTCGGCGCGCCGCAAGCCTTGTTCATGGCGGAAGGCCAAATGAACAAGCTCGCCGAAAAACTCGGCATGGACCCGGTTGAATTCCGCATGAAGAACGCGCTGAGGGATGGGCTGACACTCGATGTGGGCACACCCGCTCCGGGACCGGTCACTGTACCGCAAGTGATCGAAGCCGCGGCAAAGAAATTTGGCTGGACGCCAATCAACAAGTCGCCGACCAAGACGCGCCGCACTTCTTCCATCGCGCGCGGGGTCGGCTTCGCCGCCGGATTTAAAAATGTCGGCTTCTCGTTCGGTTATCAGGAAAACTCGTGGGCAAAGGTTGAAATCCACGGAAACAGCGAGATCGAAAAAGTCGTCCTGCATCAAGCCGCTGCCGAAGTGGGACAAGGCACGCATACCGTAATGGTGCAGATGGCCGCAGAGGCGATCGGCGTGCCTGCGCAAATGGTGAAATTAATAACTTCGGATTCCGCCAAGCAAGAAAGTTCCGGCTCCGTTTCCGCGTCGCGCATGACGGTTATGGCGGGTAACGCGATCAAAGGCGCAGCGGAGGCAGCGCTGAAAAAATGGCAGGCCGAAGAACGCCCCGCCATTGCGGAATATAAATATCTCGCGCCCAAGACCACGCATTTTGATGAGGAGACCGGTTATTCAACCCCGAACTTCTCTTATGCGTATTCGGCCCAGGCAGTTGAGGTGGAAGTGGATACGGAAACCGGGCAGGTTCGACTCATCCGAGTCACTTCGGCCGACGATGTAGGAAAGGCGATCAATCCACAGCTTGTCGTCGGACAAATTGAAGGAGCAGTGGTGCAGGCTCAAGGTTATGCGATCACGGAAGAATATAAAACCAAGGAGGGGCGTGTCCTGACCGATCAACTGAGCACCTATTTGCTTCCAACAATTCTCGACATCCCGGAAAAAGTTGAATCAGTCATCGTTGAAGTGGCTGAACCAAATGGGCCGTGGGGCGCACGCGGCCTCGGAGAGATGCCGCTCCTTCCGCTGGTTCCCGCCATCGCCGCTGCGATCCACGACGCAACCGGCGTGTGGATCAACGAGTTCCCGTTCACGCCGGAGCGCGTGGCGCGCGCCCTCGGCAAGATCAAATGAATTTTGATTTTATTTATCGAGGCGAGACGAAAGAAATTGACGAGAAGCTCCGCGCCTCGACTTGTGGCTCGTTCATCCGGCTTTCAAACGGATTCACCCATTACGAATTATGCGGCCCCGATAGCGGCGAAGCTGTTGCGCTTGTGCATGGATTCTCGGTTCCATATTTTATCTTCGATCCAACGTTCGACTTTCTGGTTGACTCCGGCTTCCGTGTTTTGCGATACGATCTTTTTGGACGGGGCTTTTCGGATCGCCCGCACGTCAAGTACAACATGGATCTATTCGTAGATCAATTAAGAGAGTTATTGGATTCTTTAAACTTAAAACAAGTTAACTTGATTGGTCTCTCGATGGGCGGAGCAATCGCGTCCGTACTTACTGTAAAGTTTCCTGAGCGCGTCCGCAGACTCGTCTTGATTGATCCCGTTGGAATCCAATCTATCCCGCTCTCGTGGATATATAAAGCCGCGTTGCTGCCCGGCATCAGTGAATTGATTCTTGGCATGGTCAGTACCGATCGAATGGTTCAAAGCATGGCATCATGTTTCTTCAATCCCGAACACGGCAAAATATTTCAAGATCAATGTCGCGTTCAGATACAGTACCGCGGCTTCAAGCGCGCCCTTCTCTCAACACTCCATAATAAAACCGTGGACGGCATTCCCGAAGTCTATCAACGATTGGGAAAGCTGGATATGCCGGTCCTGCTCATCTGGGGGCGAAACGATCGGACTCTTCCTCTTGAACAAAGCCGCGATATTTTGTCGGCTGTTCCGCGCGCGGAATTTCACATCGTGGAAAATTGCGGTCATATTCCGCAATATGAAAAGCCGGAAGAAGTCAACTCGATATTGGCCGACTTTCTGCAATGAAATTCCTTTCACGTTATTTGAACAACGAATCCGGACTGAAAATTTTTGGCCTTCTTGCGGCTGCCACAGTCTTCTGCCTAATTCTTGTTAACATCCGCATGGCAGAAAATGGGAATTCCCGATACAATTATTGGTTCCTGATTCGCAACATATCACTTGCCTGGATACCCTTTTTGCTTGCCTTTGTTACCTATCACCTTGCATTGCCGCGCAAGATCAGCCTGACGATTCTTCCGATCAATATTTTCTTCTGGCTGATTTTCTTTCCCAATGCGCTTTACCTCCTGACAGATTTCCAGCATCTTCGCCTATACTCCGATTCTCCTTCGCTTTGGTTCGATGTGATTCTGGTAACCTGGTTTGCATGGACGGGCGTTTTGCTGGGTATCGTCTCGCTTTATTGGATGCAGGAGATTGTAAGCCGCGAGTTCAACCGGAACGCTGGATGGTTTTTTGTCGTTTGCGGAAACTTGTTGGGCAGTACCGGCATCTATCTGGGGCGTTTCGTGCGCGTCAACAGTTGGGATTTCCTAATCCATCCTGTTGGGATAATGAAAGACTTAATCGTTCCGCAGCCAGGCGAACATCCCGTTGAATATATTACCCTCTACACCTTGTTCTTTACCTTTATGTACATCACGTTTTATGTCTTTGGAAATTTACTGCAAAAACAAACCACACAAAAATAGATTCCGGCAGACTGCCGCGCGGATATTGAAGGACTGGTAGAATCTTCAAGTATGCTCAAAAAACTAAACGTCATCATGATTCAGCATAAATACAAAGCCGGTATTTTTATATTGCTTACTGCCGCCTCGGTGGTCTGCTTCATCCTCGTTTTGGCTCGTATAGCGTACAGCAATACCTACGGCTACTTGGGTTTGGTCTGGAATCTCTTCCTCGCATGGATTCCATTTGTGCTGGCTTATCTCGCGTACATCCTTTCCTGGCGGCGACTATTGATGGTTCTTGTCATTCCCACATTTGCCATTCTATGGTTGATCTTTTTTCCCAACGCGCCTTATATTCTTACCGACCTTCAACATCTCGGACAAGCGTCGACAAATGCCTCACTGTGGTCGTCAGCAAATGTTCCGTTATGGTACGATGTAATCTTGCTGGTTTGGTTCTCGTGGACAGGAATGTTGCTCGGAATCGTTTCACTCAACCTCATGCAGGAGATCATTCGACGCGAATTCGGAAGATGGTTTGGCTGGTTGTTCGTTTTCAGCGTAGCTGGACTTAGCAGTGCCGGTATTTATGTAGGACGCTTTATTCGTTTAAACAGCTGGGATATGTTGCAAGATCCGACCCATACCGCTTCCAATCTTTGGGATTGGCTTTCCGATCCCAGCCTGCGTTCTTTCGGATTCATTGGCTTGTACACGTTATTTTTCATCTTTGTTTATCTGACAATTTACGCGTTCGGACATCTACAACAGGAACAAACGGGTAAATCATAATGCCTGCGCTTATTCTCATTCGCGGCGGCGGCGATTTGGCAAGTGGCGTTGCATTGCGCCTGCATCGCGCCGGACTCAATGTTGCCATCGCTGAATTGTCTCAACCGCTTGCGGTGCGTCAGACCGTTTCATTCGCTACAGCGATTTACGAAAAAGAAATCAACGTGGAAGGAATCACCGCGCGCGTGGTGAGCAATCCCGCCGATACGCTCAAGATATTGAATGTCCTTGCAAAGCAACAAATACCGGTTCTGATTGACCCGGATTGCAGCGTCGCAAAGACGTTAAATCCGCTTGCCATCGTGGATGGACGCATGATGAAGCGCCCGCCTGAAGCGTTATCGCATCGAGCGCTTCTGTATCTTGGACTTGGACCGGGATTCACCGCTCCGCTCAATTGTCACGCCGTGATCGAGACTCAGCGCGGACATACACTAGGGCGCGTGATCTGGGAAGGTTCAACGCTCAGCGACACATCCAAGCCCGAAGGGGATCCGCGCCGCGTGTTGCGCGCACTGCAAGATGGTGTCATTGTTAATCATAAACAAGTCGGCGATCATTGCGAGCCTGATGAACTTATCGCTGAAATAGATGGCGCACAAATCAAGAGTCCATTCAAAGGCGTTGTGCGCGGACTGATCCATTCAGGCCTGAACGTAACACGCGGTATGAAGATTGGTGATATAGATCCGCGCGACGATGCTCGTCTTTGTGAATTAATCAGCGAAAAAGCGCTTGCCATCGGCGGCGGAGTCATGGAAGCGTTGTTGACGCGTCCCGAAGTGAGAAACAGACTATGGGCATAATCCATTCATGCAGAAGTGCTACAATACAAATATCCTAAAGAACAACAGAAGAAAGAGTGTAACCTATGAGCAGAGAAGATGAACTTCGCGATATCCTTAACAAAACCGCAAAAGAAATATCCCGCACACAAAGCAATCCGCGCACATGGGTGTCATGGATGGTTTATCTGCTTGGACAGCTTGAACAAGAAGCGATCAACCAGAACCCCGATAAAACAGCCTTCAATGAAATGTTATCCGCCTTGCAGGATGTAATTAGAAACCGTCAGAAAACCGGCGGATGGTGATGCGTTGCAACTTTCGCAAGCCTTAAGAGTTTCAACATCAGCAAATAAAAAACAAGGGAATATTTTTGCATTTGTCGGCGCAGGAGGCAAGACCACAGCCATATTTCAACTGGCGTGCGAACTGCCTCCGCCCGTTCTTATCACTACGACCACCCACCTCGGCTCATGGCAAATCCCGCTCGCCGATTCTCACATCGTCGCCCGTGAAGCAAGCGATCTTGCTGAGCTTGAATTTCGCGGCGTTACGCTTATTGGTGGTCCTATTCAAGATGATCGAATAACGAGTGTGAGTAAAGATGTATTATATTGGTTACACGCATACGCGCAAAAACATAATATTGCACTGCTCATCGAGGCAGATGGCTCGCGCCAGAAAGCATTGAAAACTCCAAACGATCACGAACCCGTTATTCCAGAATTTACGGATGCAGTCGTTGTTGTCGCAGGATTGGGTGGCTTAGGAAAACCGTTGAACGATGAATATGTCCATCGTCCGCAACTCTTCTCAACTTTGAGCGGACTCCCATTAAACGAGCTAATCACATCCAATGCTCTCGTCCGTGTCTTAACTCATCCCAATGGCGGACTCAAAAATATTCCATCTCACGCACGTCGAATCGTTTTGCTCAATCAAGCCGATACACCAGAATTGCAATCCATCGGCGGAAAGATGTCGGCTTCTCTGCTCGAGCATTTCGACTCGGTTGTCGTCGGCAGTTTACATCGATCACATTTTCAAACCTTTGAACGAACGGCAGGAATCATTCTCGCCGCCGGTGCATCGACGCGCTTCGGTCAGCCCAAACAATTGCTTGATTGGCACGGTGAACCATTTATCCGCGTTGCAGCGCAAACCGCATTGAGCGTGGGACTTTCCCCAGTTGTTGTTGTCACCGGCGCCAACGCGGATGAAGTTGAGTCAAAGATAAAGGATTTGCCTGTTATGATTGTTCGAAACGAAAATTGGCAAAGCGGACAGGCATCATCAATTCGATCTGGAGTTAAAGTGCTACCAAAAGAAACAGGTTCCGCAATCTTTCTTTTAGCCGATCAGCCGCAAATCACAACAGATGTTATTCGAGCATTGATGGAACATCACGCTATGCAACTTTATCCAATCGTCGCTCCGTTAGTAATGATGGAACGACGTGCAAATCCCGTGTTATTCGACCGCGTCACACTTCCCGATTTGCTAAAGCTTGAAGGCGATGTCGGCGGACGCGCCATCTTCTCGAAATATCCGGTTGAATATTTGCCTTGGCATGATGACCGACTATTGCTTGACGTAGACAAACCCGAAGATTATCAGCGGCTGTTAGAAGACGATACATTATGATTTCAGCCATCATTCTCGCCGCAGGCGAATCGAAGCGCATGGGCCAGCCCAAGATGCTGATGCCGTGGGGCAAAAGCACCGTCATCCAAACTGTCATCTCGACAATTCAAGACGCAGGCATCAACGATATTCTTGTTGTCACAGGTGGAGCGCACAATCAGATCGAGGCCTTGATTGGACAGACGGCACAGGTTGTTTTCAATGAGAATTATGCGGAAGGCGAAATGCTAAGCTCGCTGCAACGAGGACTGGCGGCGAAAAAACATGAGGCGAGCGCCGCGCTGATTTGTCTTGGCGACCAGCCTCAGGTCCTGGGGAGAAGCGTGCAACGCATCCTGCGGGAATATAAGGAAACAAACGCATCCATTATCGTTCCCAGCTATCAAATGCATCGCGGACATCCGTGGCTGGTGGCGCGAGAACATTGGGACGCGATCCTGCAAATGCGCGCCCCTGATTCGCCGAGTGAGTTTTTAAATCGGCATAGCCGCAAAATCCGCTATGTTGAAATCGACTCGCCGACCATCTTGCAGGATTTGGACACGCCGGAAGATTATTTGAAATCGCATCCATAGTTTGTCATCAGGCTTTGAGCAACCCAACCTTAACCTTCTCTCCATCGAAATCATCTTCAACAGACGGCGCGCTGGCAGGAGGCTCATTGAAATCGAGCGAAATCGAAAGCGTTTCGTTGGTAATATATTCGCGATGCGCTTCAATCGCGGACTTCAAATTGGGCGAGGCAACAACAAACAAGTTGACGCGATCCGCCACATCCAGTCCAGCGCTCTTACGAAGGTCCTGTACGCGCCGAACAAACTCGCGAGCCAGACCTTCCTGAACCAGTTCAGAGGTGAGTTCGGTGACAAGCGCCGCGACATACGCGCCTTCCTCGGCCACCGCAAAACCTTCCTTTGCCTGCGCCTTAACTTCGACTTCATCAGGCAGGATATCGAACAGTTGTCCATCTGCCGTGACGCTTACCGTTCCGCCTGTAAGAAAGGCGCGCGCAACCTTTTCCGAATTCATCCTGAGAATCGCTTTCTGAATCGCGGGAAATTTGTTTCCGTATTTCTGTCCGAGTTGTTTTGGCAACGGCTTGACCGTGTGCGAGACCGCTTCGGTTGCTGCATCGAGCAGGCGCACGGTTTTGACGTTCAACTCTTCCTCGATCACATCCGCAAAAGTTTCGACGGCTTTGCGTTCGGAGGCGTTGCCCAACGAAAATGCAACTTCCTTAAGCGGCTGCCTGACTTTGCGATTGGCTTTCTGCCGCGCCTGATGCCCCAGCGAGACCAGTTTCATCACCAAAGCCATATCGTGGTTAAGCGGCTCATCAATCAAGGATTCATCATACTTCGGCCATTCCGACAGATGCACCGACTCGGCCGCAAACTGATCCACCGAACGGACAAGGTTTTGATAAAGCTCATCAGCGAGGAACGGCATGGCCGGCGCGATCAATTTACTGATCGTGACAAGCGCAGTATAAAGTGTGCCATAAGCAGCCTGTTTGTCCGCGTCTGACTCGGATTTCCAGAAGCGGCGGCGCGAGCGCCGCAGGTACCAGGTTGAAAGTTTTTCAACGAACGATTCGATGGGACGCGTCGCGCCGGTGACATCATACTTTTCATAAGCATGGGTCACATCGCGGACCAGCGTGTGAAGTTCTGAGATCAGCCAGCGATCAAGAATGTTATCGCTATAAACGCGCGCGGCAGTTAATTGCGGCTTGTCCAAATTGGCATACGTGACGAAGAACGAATAAACATTCCACAACGTCAATGTGAAATTACGGATGACCTCGCCGACCAAATCCACCGAGAAGCGGCGTTCGTTGCCCGGAGGCGTGGCGGTGTAAAGATACCAGCGAAACGCATCTGCGCCGTTGACCTTGAGCACATCCCACGGATTGACAATGTTGCCG
>PLNY01000136.1 GCA_003141915.1 Anaerolineae bacterium
GCAAGAACTACGGTGTACCGTGGGACATGGGCATGGTCGGCTTTTGGTATAACAAAGACCTCTTCACTAAGGCTGGAATTGCTAATCCTCCTACAACTTGGACCGATTTCCTAGCGGATGTAAAGACCCTCAAGGCTGCCGGCATCACCCCCATCTCCGTGGGGGAAGGTGACAAGTGGCCTGGCATGCATATATGGATGTATCTGGCCACTCGCATCGGCGGCGAAGCTGCCTTTGATGCAGCTTATACCCAGAAGGGCTCATTCACGGATCCGCCATTCATCCAAGCTTTCCAGAAACTCCAGGATTTGATTGCCCTCCAGCCCTTCCAAGACGGTTTTCTGGGCGCCACCCATGATGATATGGAAGGTGCCTTCGGTAATGGCAAGGCTGCCATGGAACTTACTGGACAGTGGGGGCCCTCCGTCGAATCAGCCGACAGCGCTGACAAAAAAGGCGTTGCCAATCTGGGTTTCTTCAATTTCCCGGCAGTTGAGGGCGGCGTTGGCAAAGTTACGGACGTTTGCGGCGGCGGCAATGGCTTCGCCATCGGCAAGAATGCACCTCCGGAAGCCATTGATTTCGTCAAGTTCCTGACCAGTGCCACCAACGAGGCTCAAATGGCCAAATTGGGTATGGGCATCCCGCCGGTCGTGGGCGCCGAATCCGGCCTGACCGATCCGAATATGCTGGCTGTAAAACAGAACGTAGCGAATGCAACCTACTTCCAGCTGTACTACGATCAGTATTTGCCTCCGGCGATGGGTTCCTCCCTGAACGACTCCGTGCAGACCATCTTCGCCGGCACGGCCACGCCTCAACAGGCTGCTCAGGCGATTGAAGACTCGGCCAAACAGAATCTAACAAAGTAAGGTAAGTTCTTTCGGATGTGCGGGGATTGGGTTCGAACATGCCCGATCCCCGCACTCTTGTGAGACTGAAGGATAAATATTATGAATATGACTCAGGCCAGAAGGGGCGACTTGAAAACAAACAAACAGACTTATTCTCCTCGCCGCGTTCAAGACTACCTCACGATTGCTTTCTTCTTGGCGCCGGCATTCATACTTTTTCTCGTTTTTCTCGTTTATCCCATTTTTCGATCCGTTTATTTCAGTTTGTTCAATTGGAATGGCTTGGGTCCTGCAGTTGATTTTATCGGATTGGATAATTTCAAGCAGATCCTGACCGATACAATATTCATGAGAGCGGTGGGAGACTGTCTCTTGATTGTAGTGCTATCTTTGTGTCTCCAGCTGCCACTAGCGCTAGCGCTGGCGATCATGGTGGGACGCGACCTGCCCGGGCGAGCTTTTTTCCGGACGATCTTTTTCATGCCTTATGTGCTTTCCGAAGTTATTACTGCCATTATTTGGTTGGGTCTCCTTAACCCTGACCCATCCCGTGGTTTTATTAATGCACTTTTGATTCTTATTCCGGGTATTCAAGCCCAAACCTTCCTGAGCAATATCCATGAGGTTATGGCATGCGTCTTTATCGTTCTCACTTGGAAATATTTTGGATTACACCTGTTGCTATACCTAGCCGGCCTGCAAAATATTCCCAAGGAGGTCGAAGAGGCCGCCCTTATTGATGGTGCGAATAAATGGCAATTGACTCACCATATCACGATACCTTTGCTTGGCAGCACCATTCGTACAACCATCTACCTCTCCGTTTTGGGCTCGCTTACGCAGTTTCCANNGTCTGGATCATGACCAAAGGCGGGCCGGTCAACGCCAGTGAAGTCATGGCTACTTACATGTATCGCTTCGCCTTTGTGCGTTTCCAGTTAGGATACGGCTCGGCTGTGGCACTCGTGATGTTGCTAATCTGCCTGGCTTTTTCGGTGGGATTCTTGCGGCTTGCCGGTCAACCAGATTACTTGGGCGGCATTTAGAAAGGACTAATCATGGCAGCCAATTCATATCGTCGAAGCGATGTTTTCAAAAAAAACTTACCTAGGTTCTTCCAATATCTGGTCCTCTCTTTTGTCACGCTAATCTTTGTGGTGCCCATCGTCATCTTGGTTTTTGGCAGCCTCAAGACGCGCGGTGAGATGTTTTCGTTTCCATACACTCCTCCCAATCCCCCGCAATGGGATAACTATGTCCAGATTCTGAGTATGTCTTCGTTCTGGCTCATGCTACGCAACAGCGTTGTCGTTATGCTGTTTTCGACGGCTGGCGTGTTGATCATTTGCAGCCTGGCTGCCTTTGTATTTGCCCGCATACAATTCAGGGGCAAAGATCTGGCTTTCAATTTTCTCACCCTCGGCCTCATGTTCCCAATCACTGTTGCTATTATGCCGGTATACCTCGTTGTGCGCCAGATGCACCTGATTGATACACTCCTAGCAGTCATCCTCGTGCAAACCGCCTTCGGGTTATCCGGGAACATCTTGATTCTGCGTGGATTCTTCCTGGCTGTGCCGGTCGAGTTACAGGATGCCGCTTCCATAGACGGCTGCACTGCATTCGACTTTTTTTGGCGCATCCTGCTCCCGCTGG
>PLNY01000269.1 GCA_003141915.1 Anaerolineae bacterium
ATCGATTTTTGCATTGCTCTTGGCAGTGAATCCAGCCCTTCAATTACATCCCACAGTTCAAGATGGCTGATATGAAATCCTGGTCCCAATTTCGTGTGGGGACCCAGGCTCTCGAGCTCGACGAACTTGTCGTTGCAATACATCTCGGCGTTGCAGTGGTGCGCTTTGTCTATTATGGTCACAGCATGAGCGCCATCCCCAGTAACCAGGAAATCCTGACACTGGTCGATGAAATCAATGCGCAGAAAACCAGTAATAAAGTTACATCCACTCCACTCCCGTCTTATTCATGCACAGGAGTTTCGTTGAAACAAATCAGTGAGAAGCGTACTTCTTCGGGCTATTGGTAAACTTCCAGAACATCATCCATGTGATGAACGAACTCAGCGCTCTCTTGTAGAGGAATACACCATTCCTCCTTGGGCCAGGGTTTCAGCTCGTTCTCTTACATGACATTGTGAACGGCAGATCCGGCCCTCCTTATCTAGCATAAGACCCGATTAGAGTTTACTTGATTCTGATTTTTACCGTTGCGTTCGTACCAATGATATCTGCCAGATCCACGTTATCGAGCAACTTGATCTTGATCGGGATCAACTGGGTTACCTTGGTATACGTACCGGAGGTTGTAAAGCTGATAGCTGAACCGGTGAGTTCTGTCGAGGTTACAGTATTGAGATCCTCTACATAACCATCAAAACTCCTGCCGTATGCATCCAAATAGACTGATACGCTCTGCCCCATGTGTATTTTTAGAATATTTGTTTCTTCTACATTCGCCGTGATATACATATCCGATGTCTTGGCTACAACCAAGATAACATTCGTTGCGGTAACATAGTCTCCTCTTTGCATATCGACTTCGGTCACTGTGCCGTCGACGGGTGACCGAAGGTATGGGCTAAGTTCCACCTGTGCAAGAATCTGTCCCGCTTTTACCTGATCGCCTTGAGAGACGTTCACTCTTATCAGTTGACCACTTGCGTTTGCGGTAAGCTGGTAGATAGCCGTGTCCACCTTGGCGTTATCCGTCTGATAATAGAAAGAACCTTCATAAATAAAGTATCCTGCGATACCTAAGCCGGCAAGCAAAATCACAATCGCAGCCGCGATGATCATCGTTTTACTGATCTTCCGGTTTGCCGTTTTGGGTGTGAAATCCTCTTCGTATTCACTCTTTTCTTTATTAGTTGCACTAGTTGCCATGTTCTATCGCCTTTCTTTCGAATTGACTATTGTACATTCCGGCGTAAAAACCGCCTGCCGCAAGCAGTTCCACGTGATTCCCCTGTTCGATAATATCCCCATTATTCATTACGAGGATGAGATCGGCATTCTTAATTGTTGAAAGCCTGTGCGCGATAATAAAACTTGTCCTCCCTTTCATGAGTGCATCCATGGCCTTCTGAATCAGTATTTCCGTACGGGTGTCAATTGAGCTTGTCGCCTCGTCAAGGATCAGGATTTTCGGATTGGCAAGGATGACGCGGGCAATGGTCAATAATTGCTTTTGCCCCTGTGAGATATTGTCCGACTCTTCGTTCAGGACAGAATCGTAACCCTGTGGAAGCGTCCGGATGAATTCGTCACAATGGGCGGCTTTCGCTGCGGCAATGACCTGCTCCCGTGTCGCGCCAAAAGTCCCGTAACGGATGTTATTGAAAATGGAAGCGTTATACAGCCACGTATCCTGCAAAACCATGCCGAATATGGACCGCTCATCACTTCTGGTATAGTCGTATATGCTATGCCCATCGATCTTGATATCGCCGCTATTGATATCATAAAAACGCATTAAAAGTTTTACAATCGTTGTTTTTCCCGCTCCGGTTGGACCGACAATTGCCACCTTTTCCGCATATTGCACGGAGGCGGAAAAGTCATGGATAATTGGCTTAGCGGCATCATAACCGAAAGCCATATGTTCAAAAGACACATTCCCCATTACCTCGCTTACAGACGCAAGACTGCGGTCCGGGCTCTCTTCCGGTTCATCGAGAAATTCGAACACGCGTTCCGATGCGGCGATGGTCTGCTGCAGTGTATTGGATATGGATGCAAGCTGCGTGATGGGTTGACTGAAATTTCTCACATACTGGATAAACGCTTGAATATCGCCTATTTCAATAACTTTTTTCACTGCCAGGTACCCACCCAGAATGCAAACGATGACGTAGCCGAGGTTGCCGACAAATTGCATCATCGGCTGCATAATGCTTGTAAAAAACTGCGACTTCCAGGCACTATCACTGAGTATGTCATTGATCCCATCGAAGCGTTCGATGGAATCATCTTGCCGATTAAAGGCCTGGACAATGGCGTGTCCGCCATACATCTCTTCCACATGCCCGTTCATATCGCCGAGCGAATCTTGCTGCGCCTTGAAATATTTCTGCGATGCTTTGATGATCGCGCCGATAAATCCGAACGACATCGACACCACAAGAATCGACACTACTGTCATCAGCACGTTGATGCTCAACATCATCACCAGCACACCGATGACGGTGGCAACGGACGTAATGAGCTGAGAAAGGCTTTGGTTCAGCGACTGGCTGATCAGGTCGACATCATTCGTAATCCTCGAAAGGACCTCGCCGTACGTTGTGGTATCGTAATATTTTAGCGGCAGGCGGCTGATTTTCTGATCGATTTCCTTGCGCAGATTGTAGGTGACCTCCATGGAAACGCCGGTCATAATGAAGGCTTGAGCGTAGGAAAACGCCATGGAGATTGAATACAGGATGATCAGGAGAAAAATCAACCTGCCGATATAGGCAAAATCCATATACAGCCCTGTCCCAAGATAGTAGGCGATCAGCCCATCGGCCAGCTTGGTGGTCACGTCGCCCAGCACCTTCGGGCCCACAATGGAGAAAATGGACGATAAGGCGGCAAAAATCATCACAATGATAATTTTCACTTGATACGGCCGCAGATACTGCAGGAGGGTCGTGAGCGTTTTGCGCGCATCTTTTGTCTTTGCTCCCTGCCCGCTAAAATTAAAATTGGGCCTATTCAAGCTCGGCCTCCGAAAGTTGCGACAGGGCAATTTCGCGGTAGACTTCACAACTACGAAGAAGCTCGCGATGTGTTCCACGCCCGACAATTTCGCCATTTTCGAGCACGATAATCTGCTCTGCAGAAATGATGGTGCCCACGCGTTGCGCAATAATCAACAACGTGCTCCCGCGTATCTCGTTGTGAAGGGCCTCGCGCAGGGCAGCGTCTGTTTTCATATCGAGGGCCGAGAAAGTATCGTCGAATATGTATATGGGCGCGTTTTTAACCAAGGCTCTCGCAATTGACAGCCTCTGTTTCTGTCCCCCAGATAAATTAGATCCGCCCTGCGCAATATGCGAGTCGTATCCCTCGGGCATCATTGAAATGAATTCCTCCGCCTGGGCAATGCGCGCCGCGCGTTTGATATTGTCGAAGGTAGAGCCGCTATCCGCATACAGCAGGTTGGATTTGACCGTTCCGGAAAACAGCATGCCTTTTTGAGGAACATAGCCGATTTTATCGCGCAGATCGCTGCGTTTCATATCGCGTATGTCGACTCCGTCCACCAAGATGCGCCCCGCGGTTACATCGTAAAAGCGGATCAACAGGTTCACCAGAGTCGATTTACCGCTGCCCGTCACGCCGATAAATGCGGTCGTTTCCCCGTGTTTTGCTTTAAAACTGATGTTTTTCAGCACCGGCTCGTCGCTGCCGGGATAGCAGAAGGTCACGTTATCATATTCAATATCCGGAACAAAATCCTTTCTTGGTCGAACCACCTTTTTCTTGTCTTTAACCAGCGTGTCCGTCTCAATGACCTCTTTGATTCTGCTTGCGCTTACCGACGCACGCGGAATCATAATAAACATAACGGAAAGTATCAGAAACGCCATAATAATCTGCATGGCATACTGCATAAATGCCATCATCTTCCCGATATCCATCGCCATGGCCGCGATTTGGTGCGCACCGACCCACACGATCAGTACGGTCGTAATGTTCATGATAAACATCATGGTCGGCATCATGATCGTCATTGCGCGGTTGACAAAAAGATTGTTTTCAGTTAGGTCCCTGTTTGCATTGTCGAACCTGGCCTCTTCAAACTTCTGGGAATTAAATGCGCGGATTACGAGCAAACCCTCCAGGTTTTCGCGGCTGATAAGGTTCAATTTGTCCACAAGCGACTGTACGATCCGCATCTTTGGCATTACAAGGGTGAAGAGGATGATGATGACAATCACTATCGCCAGAACCGCTCCGACGATCGTCCAAGATAAGGTGCGGCTTTCCGAAATAGCCATGATCGTACCGCCGGTACCGATTATGGCCGCGTAAAATAGCATGCGCACCAGCAGGACGATCACAAATTGGATCTGTGTAATATCGTTGGTGCTTCTGGTGATCAGGCTTGCGGGCGAGAATTTATCGAGTTCTGGGTTCGAAAAAGTCTGCACCCTCTTGAATAAGTCCGCTCTTATATCGCGTGCGGTAAATGCCGCGATCCGGGCTGCAAAATACCCGACCGCGACAGAACACGCAGCGCTAAGCAAGGTTATTAGTATCATCTTGATGCCGGTTTGCACGATATAATTGACGTTTCCGCTGAGCACGCCAGTGTCCACAATATCCGACATATAATTCGGCAGCGAAAGGTCGCAGATTGNNAAAAGCGCCAGGGCTCCCGATAACATGCCGATATATTCCGACATGTATTCAAATACCATGATCATTTGCGCTTCATCCTTTGATGTAGGTTAATACTATTCGATGCTGGTATACAAGTAATCTGTCCACACTTTTGCGGTATGGTACGGCGGAACGCCTGCCTGCGCGTCTATCATTGAGATTACGCCGGGTACAACATAGGGTCTCAAACTGGTTTGCATAAGGGCGTTCGCACTACCAAAAAGCGCCATAAAGCCCCCAACTTTTAGGTGTGGGGATATAAGACCGTAGATTGTGTTATGATATTGAACGTGATCGAAATATCATTTACGCTAGGGCTATTATATCGCATAGGTTCCAATTCTTAGAATCTCCCGGTTTTAGCCGTG
>PLNY01000486.1 GCA_003141915.1 Anaerolineae bacterium
GCGGATAAGGAAGGCTTCCTGCGCTCGCAAACGGCTCTGATCCAGACGATAGGCCGCGCCGCTCGTCACATCAATGGACGCGTCATCATGTATGCTGACCGCATGACCGATTCGATGAACGCCGCGATCAGCGAAACGAGTCGCCGCCGCGCCAAACAAGTCAAGTTCAATGAAGAAAACGGGATCACGCCGGTGAGCATTCACAAGGCGATCCGCGATATTACCGATCAATTATCCGGCGACGCGAAAGATAAAGCTTTGGGCGTGGGCGAATCAAAAGCGGATTATCGAACGAAACATGATAAGACGTCGCGCAGTGAATTGCAAAAAATAATTTCTGAAATGGAAAAGCAGATGAAGGAAGCTGCCAAGAACTTGGACTTTGAGAAAGCCGCCGCGCTGCGCGATGAGATGTATGAATTGAAAGCCATCCTGGCGGATGATCCGAACTTGAAACCGTGGGAACGGATCAAGTTGTTGGCAAATGAAGAATGATTCGATCGGAGACGCCTTGGTTGGCGGGTCCGCTTTTTGCTGACTGCCAACATGAGAGCTTACTTCTGATCGGCAATCCAACTGCTTAATTCGTCGATCACTTTTTGAGCATCAAAACCCCGAACGTTCTCATCGGGTATGGTGTTCGAGATTTTGATTGCATACTCCAACTAACCCTGTGAGCTTACCGACTAACCCGATAAGCCTACCAACTAGCGCGGAAGGCTTGCCGACTCACGCGGTAAGCTTTACCTACTAAACCCGCGGCGTGTGTAAGCCTTACAATGGGACGATATAATTTTTCAATCAACAAAGGGATAACTGATGCCTTTGCCGCAAGAGCAGGAGGTGTTTAAGCGCGAGATCGAGTCAACGGATAGGGAGATTGATCAACTGGTCTATGAGTTGTATGGGCTGTCAGAGGATGAGATAAGAATCGTGGAAGGCCAGGCGAGATCAATAAATGATAAACATACGCAAACTCGCCGCGGTTGGCAGGGATGCGGGGACGAAGGATCGTGGGTGCTCCAGGAATCAACGCCGTGATGGAACATGACGGAGCAAGCAAGGCCAGAATAGAAAGGGCTGGATAAATTTTCCTCACAGAGTGCCTCCTCGATTTGCAAGGAGACGATGAAGAGTGAGGTGGTGACGGTTATGCCTTGAATATAAACAGTCGCGTAAGATACCCGANNACCCGTCTGCTTTGGATTCATGGTGTAGGCATTGCGCGAACCAGTAGAGCTGATATATCTTCTGGCAGCTTAAGTTCCCAAGTATCGCCTAATATACCTGCGCTTCCCGCACCCCCGAAAAGAATAATGCCCTGCCGTTTCGCATCATAGAACATGATGTATCCAAAACGGGCAGGTGGTTGAACAGGTAAACTCAATTGCGTCCAACCCCTCCCGTCAAATACCCAAGTGTCGCTGAGGTATTTATTATCATGACTACCCCCAAATAGCACAACCCGATTATATTGACTATCGTAAACCAGGCTGCTGTTCTGCCGGGCAGGGGTTATGTTGACGACCGGATTAAGCCACATGGTACCATCCCAAACCCAAGTCCCGAATGCGTCCACGGAATTCAGCGCCACGACTTCCTTCTGACTCGAGAAATCTACAAGGGCAAGTCCCGAAGCAGCCGGAGCATCGCAACAATTTACTTCAGTCCAATCTTTGCCGTCCCACTCCCAAGTGTCCTTGAAGAACTCGCCGGTATTTTGATTCCAGCCGCCGTACAACAACACTTTTTTCTGCACACCATCATAAGTCATTGCGTGGCAACAGCGCGCGGGAGGCTTGTGAGCTGGGTTCATTAATTGCCAGCTCTTTCCATCCCATTCCCAGGTATCGTCAAATACATTCTTATCTGCTGCTCCGCCAAAAAGAACCACTCTATCCCTTGCTTCATCATAAGCCATTGCACTCTTTTCACGGGCTGAGGGCGCGGCGGGCAAATCCGCTTTTTGCCAGCTATTCCCATTCCATATCCAGGTTTCAGCTGACCAATTGCCGTTCGTGATTCCGCCAAATACCACTGCCTCGCCTGATTTTGTGTTGTAGGCGGAACTGCCAAGCGCCAGCGGAGGAGGATTGCTTGCCGGGTGGAGCAAAACCCATCCCTTGGGCTGTGAGCAGGCAGCCAGAAGCAAAGAACTGAGAAAAATAATGATGATGTTTTTTTGCATCGTTTATATTTCCCTTTCGGTTGGGGTCAAACACTGGGACTCTTTCTTCGAGTCCCAGTGTTCTTATTGTGAATCACTCAATCACACATTGAATTATGGTTTGACCACAAACTGACTTCCTGCCCCTCGCCCGCCGACATCGGGGAAGTAAAACTCCGACGCGGTTGTTGGGATGACGTTAAACGTCCCGGCAGTGCTGGCACGCGCAAGATACGTGTAAACGTAAGTTCCGGCGGGCAGATAATCTGCGGATAATATAACCTTCTCATCGCGCAATTCAGTGTGATCGAAGTACCACCAGCCATAGCCGCGCTCGTTGTAATCCTGCACGGTGTATTTGGTTGGTACGGTCATGTCGGTCGTAATAGAGGCGTCAATCGCTTCGAGACCGGCAGGCAATGGATCGTTGATGACAATGTAATGCAGGTCATCCGGCACCACAACAGTGAGTCGCACCTTGACCAAGTCACCGCGCTGGGCTTGCGTGATCGGATGTTTTGAATCGGTCAATGTGAAATACTGGCGCGAGAGACTCACGCCCTGATCGAGCGGCGGCAGCGAAGCCACCGCGAGATTCGTGCTGAGATAAGCCGTGTAATATAAATTGCCGGTTCCGTTTCCACGCGTGAACACCAGGTAATTGGCAGTATCCTTCAGCAAATCTTTCAATTGAATTTGCAGGCTCACAGATTGGGTCAGGTTGTCTTTATTGGCGACGCCGCGCTCAATCGAGTTGCCATTGAGTCCGACCGCGTAGGGATAATTGGTTTGAAATTCATTCGAGGCGGTCAGCCAGTTCGTCAGCGCGATCAAAGCCCAGCTGGTTTCCTGAGTCGAATACCAGCTTTTGCCCGTGCGGGCAGNNTTCGCGGTGATGGGATTGTTCGGGTCGATCTGGACGAAGGCATTCAGCACAATGGCGGTGGTGCGCGTGTCGGTGTTCCAGTTCCAATAATCGGCGGGACCTTTTTCCTGCCAGTGTGCGCCCGAAGCTGATAGAACGGTAGCCGCCGCCAGGTCCGACATGAGCGAATTGATGCGCGTGTCTTTCTTATCGAGCATAAACATCGCCTGAGCCAGATAGGCTTCGCCATACAAACTCAATGAAGTGCGGTTCTGGTAAATGAAATTGGTTTGTTCGGCCTGCAATTTATTCCCGCGCGCCAACACGTAAGTCATGAACGCATAGCGGTTGTATTGCCACGTTGCTGCGTTCTTATAAAGATCGGGCAGATTCTTATTAAGATAATCGATTCCATTATTCAACACATCGTCCGAAACCGGATAGCCGGAATCCTTGGCTTCGAGCAGACCCAGAACCACATATGCGCTCGTCTGCGGATCGCTGTTCGGGCCATCCCACCAATTCCAGCCGCCGTCTGATAACTGCTTGGAGTAGATTCTCTGCAAAGCCGAATTCACCTGCGTATCGAGGTTGCTTTGCAAACTCGGATTGGAAATGCCGGCGAGTTTCAGCGCGCGGTTTGTCACTACGTTCGGCAGGAAACTCGAAATGGTCTGCTCCATACAATAGTACGGATAATCCTGGAGATACGTCAGGCTATCCTGCATGGACGCGGCCAGCGAAGGCGAAACTTGCACCGAGACATTCGCGTCGGTGTAATCGTGAGCAGACGGCAGGAGAATCGACTCGGTCACTGAATCTGCCGAAGTGATAATTCCCGATGTGCCGACCGGTTCAGTGGCGGTGTACGTATACACAGGAATGCCCTGCCCCGATAACGTGCCAAGCTCTGACTTGGTCGAATCGGTGAATGAACCGCTGACGGCGCTGGCAGTCAAGTCAACGCGCTGAACATCCGGATTGACATTCAAATCCCATGTGACGTACGCTTGATCTTTTCCTTTAACATTTACCGTTTGCGCGGCGGGCGTGATCAAATCGACTCCCTGCGCGTCAAGCGAAACATTGACTTCGAGCGGATCAGCGCCATTGTTGTGAATCACAGCCCCAACGCGCGCCTGATCGCCAGCGACAAAGAAGCGTGGCGTCTGCAATTCGACAAAGAGCGGCTTGGTGCTGACGATTTCATTTGTCGCTTGTCCCACACGACCATCAATCGTTGCAGCGCGCGCATCGGCCACCCATGTCGTTAAATTCTGCGGCAGTGTAACACTCACTTGCGCCTGACCATTCGCGTCGGTGGTGACTTGTGCCTGGAAGAAGGCCGTATCTTTAAAATCCTGCCGCACGGTGATGATGCCGAGGCTGTTGTCGTTCCCGCCTCCGCCGCCCGCGCCGCCGCCTGTTGGAATGCTATTACGATATTGCGCGTTGAAATCATCGGCGCTGGAAACCAAACCAAGCGCGGTCTGCACGCCGAGTCCCGTATCAGGATAGAATCCTTTCAAGATGGGATCCGAATTCGACGGCGCCAAGGCCAATACAGCCTTGTCCACGACCGCCAGCGACACATCCGCTGAAACCGGTTTGCCACTTTGATCTTTGGTCGTAATCGTATACTTCACACTATCCCCCGGCCCGGCAGTTTGTTTGTCCGTTGTGACATCGACATTAAGAGTCTGCTGACTGGTGTCCACATTGATGCGCGTCAGACCAATTTTGAAGTCCGGAGTCTTGGTATTATTCGCACCGCTCACCACAACCACCGATACATAAGTCATCGGGGCCATATCGCTGGTGATCGGAAGATTGTAAACCGTGCTATTGCCGGTCAATAAAACAACATCCTGCTTGTAAACATGTCCACGCTCGGTTGTGACCAGCGCATAAACACTGCCCTGGAATGGCTGCGCGATCAGGAGCTGGGCGGTGTCGCCGGGTGAATACATGTTTTTATCGGCGACCAGATTGAATGTGCGGTCATTCGTCTCGCGCCAGGAAATATATTGGTCGCTCGAAATCCACGTATAAGTAGAGGCTTGTTGCTGATTGCCGTTTGAGTCGGTTGTGATCACAATCGCTTTATAATCTCCGCCTTCGGGCGGGACGAACGAAACAGTCGCTTTTCCATCTTGATCCGTTGTGAGGCTGTTCTGCGCGATGGGAATCTCTTTGACTGATGTGACCCAGCTCAGTTGTCCCTGCTCATCCTGCTTCTGGACGTTGAGCCATTGCCGCTCCACAAATTTTACCGTGACATTCTGCCCCGCCACCGGCTTTGAATCCCAATTCAATACCACCGCCTCAAACTGTTGAGGTTGGCCCTGCTTCCCGACATAACTCACTGAGCGGATGCCGCCGTAGAGTTCGCTTTGATGGACGATCACGCTTGTGCTTCCGCTGACCACATCGCCCGCCACATCGGTAACGTTGGCGTTGAGCGTCACTTGCTGATCGCTTGTGGTTTCCCCGAGGCTCAGCGCTTTGGGAAGATCGAGATGACCATTTGAATCGGTCGTATCACTGCCCTGCTCAAGTGTTCCGCCTTGACCGGCAGGTTGTGGAGCCAAATAATATTGATCCTGATCCCAATCCGTAAAGTTAAACTGGGAATATTTCGGATCGGGAGTAAATGTATAAGGCACGGCTTCTGTGAACCAATCTACATTGGCATTGCCCACATTCCCGCCGGAGTAATACGTCGCATCCAAACCGAAGTCCACTTTATCGCCATTCAAAATGTTAGCTTTATCCGAGGAAATGTTGACCTGAAATTGCGGCTTCTGATAATCCGCCACGCGGAAGCTCAAGGTTCCGAACGCGTCCGCTGTCGGTGTAGTACTGACCGAAATCGTGTACGTGCCGAGTGCCGCATCGTTCCCCAATTTGAAATCGTCATTGATGCTTCCCAATTGCGAGAGCGGCAAATACTTTGCGTAAACTTGTTGACCCGAATCATTGGCAATCGTTACATATACCTGAGCATCGTTGAGCAAACTATAATGAAGATCATCGTTCTGCCGCACAAGACCTTTGAAGTACACATCCTGTCCGGGACGATAGATCGGGCGATCCGTGTAGAGATAAGCGAACGGAGAATTGGTGTTGCCGTAATAATTTTCGGCGATGCCCAAATCGCCCGTCCATACGCCGCTGCCCCAATCGGTGGAGACAAACGCCAGATGATTCGTCCCTTCGACGCGTGCATAAACCGGCGAGCTAATTCCTTTTAGATAAACCAAGCCGTTCTGGTCGGTGGATGTTGTCGCTCCAACATGATTAAAATCCTTATCGTAAAACATCACTGGAACATTCGCTTGCGGTGCTCCGCTTTCGAGATCAGTGACCCACGCCAAGCCTTCACTTGAAGTGGCTTTGAGCGTGATGTTATCCGTCGCAACGATGAATACAGATGCCTGATAGAAGTTGGTTGTGTAATCCAGCGGCGAACCTTTGACACCGATGAAATAATATCCCGGTGCCAGCGGATTTCCATTTTGATCTTGCAGTTTGAGATCAATATAATTTGTTTGATTACGCGGCCCTTGTGTACCCGGATTCCACTCGCGAACCGGCGCGGTTTTCGGAAGGAAAGAGGTAAGGGAAACACCGCCTTTATTATCGCCCTGGCTGTTCGTCGCCAATTTGCT
>PLNY01000177.1 GCA_003141915.1 Anaerolineae bacterium
ACCGAGCCGCTTACGACTCCGCCGACTCACCGATTGCGAATTATTTACGGCATGCTGGTCGGATTCTTGTTCACGCCGCAATTCCATTTTGACGGATTTTATTTAACCCCCGAAGTCGCTATTTTGATTGGAAATGTTTTTTCTTACATCGTCGGTTCCAAGGATAAACTGGTTCTCAAGCTCAAGGAAAAGAATCGCATCTCGCCCGATACCTACGAATTTATTTTTCCTGCGCCGCACAGATTCGCATTTATCCCCGGTCAATATATGGAATGGACGCTCGGTCATCCCGATACCGATAGCCGCGGCAACCGGCGATATTTCACGATTGCCTCTTCTCCCACCGAACGCAATCTGCGGCTGGGTGTGAAGTTCAACGAGAACTCCAGTTCATACAAAAAAGCAATGCTTGCAATGAATAAGGATACCGAAATCGTGGCGTCCCAACTGGCCGGTGATTTTGTTTTGCCTGATGATCCGCAACAAAAAGTGGTTCTCATCGCGGGCGGCATTGGCGTCACGCCGTTCAGAAGCATGATCAAATATTTACTCGATAACCGTCAGCGCAGACCGATCACGTTGATTTATACGGCTGCAACTGTAAATGATTTTGTTTACAAGGATGTGTTTGACCGCGCTCAATATGAATTGGGAATCAAAACCATTTATTCGGTGACCGATCATAGTAATTTGCCTTCTTCATGGACGGGTCAGGCCGGGCGCGCCAGCCCGCAGATGATCAAATCGGCTGTGCCGGATTATCGGAATTGCCTATTCTATATTTCCGGTCCCAGAGGCATGGTGGATTCCTTGACTGACACTTTGCGTAAGCTTGGAGTTGCCAACCACCAAATCAAGACGGACTACTTTGCTGGACTTGCCTGAAAATAAAAATTGCTCAAATGAAAAAGTGGACACAAACTTGTGTCCACTTTTCGATTCGAGTCATTATTTTTTCATTAGATCATCCACAAAGCGCACCAACGTGCAATTCTATTGGTTGGGTAAGTTGTAGTAGTTATAGACAGCCTGGGCAAGATTGGCGAATAAATGGTTCATTCCAATTTTATTATCTGTATCGTCAAAAATAAGCTGTACCGGGTGATATGTGTAAATCGTCAATACGAAATTTCCGCCCGGTGAGTATACAATCCCGGCATCGCTCCAATCATGGGTGAGGCCGGTAATTGGATCAGTAACCCAGCCATGTTTGTGCGCGACAATTGTACCTTCAGGTATACCCGCTTCGATTAATACACCGATCTTGTCTGAAGCCAGATAAGTAACAATCTGTTTGCAAACGTTTTGATCAATTTTTTCAGGAAAGGCGGCCACTAATGCGCCGCCGCCGGTTTGCGCGCATTGATAAATATCCTCCAGCAGCATCCCCATGTCGGATGTGGTAGTCTGGTTGTACGGATCGGGCTCCGTGTTGATGTCAGTGCGCCGGTTTGCAGAGGTCGCGAATCGTTGAAGCAGAGGCGAGCCTAATTTGAAGTATCCCGCGATAAATGTGTCTTGGAGTCCCAGCTTTTGCATATCTTCGGTAACGATTAATGGCCCTCGATTCAGGTCAAGCTGAGCCATGAGGTCATCAGTTGCATCATTGGATGATTGACGAATCATGTTTTCGATGATCGTACTGGTCGCATCATCCACCGGGGCTTTACCATGTTGAATAAAGTACGAAACCAGCACAGGAATCTTGATCGTGCTGGCCGCGGTGAACGATATATCCGGCGGGATGGAAACGCTTTGGGTCTGATTAAGCGCAAAGTGGATTTCCTGCCCATTTTGCAAATCCAGCATATAAAGCCCAAGCGTTCCATCAAACCCTGTGGCGGTTATGATTTGATGGAGCTGGGCTTCCAAATCTTGAATGCTTGGACGCGCTACTTGTTCGCGCGTATACGATAAAGAAACAACCCTGCTTGACGGTGATTGCAATGCATCATCGATCAGCGGCACGGCGCGGTCAATGTCCAATGTCTGGCTCGATTTGCCGACCGTGTAATTCGGCGTGCCCGGTATCGGTTGGGCCGGCGTTGAAGATTGATCATAACGCGGCGCGATCTCGGTTTGCAGATAAGCGCGCAGGCGATCCTCGGAGATGGTCGCTCTTAACGGAACCGGCAGCGGTTGCGGATTCCGATTCCACAGGTAATCCCAAAAACCGCCCCAGAAAGAACCGCCGGTGCGTGCGAGGTCTGCCGCAGCCAGCATCGATTCCATATCCATTTGAAAGCCGATCACGGCCGGGTCCGCCTGAATGATGCCGCCGTTATATTGGATCTCGACGGGGGAGCTGTAGACTTGCAGGACGCGTTGAGAAGCGGCTTGCGGGTCGAGTCCGCCAACCGGCACACCCGCAATTGTCATACCGGCTGGATAATAATCCCGTTGGCGGCTGTATCCGGTCAATGAAATAATTGTGAGTATCAGCGCAATGCTCAATAAAAGGATGGCTGTCCCTCGCAAGATGATATTGGAATTGCGGTTTCTCACTGTGCCTCCGGACCCAAAGGGTGCTTCGCGAACGTGAACTTCGTCATAAAAAGTATAACACAAGCAAATGGGATACTTGTGCTAGAATAGGTTAGCCTTTGTTAAGAAAGGAAACCTATGCTTCGCTCATTTCTGATCTATCTCTCCAAAGCTGCCTGGGCGCAGAATATGGTTACAAGCTGGAAATTTGCCTGGCGCACCGCATCCCGTTTTGTGGCCGGGACGAAAATTGAAGACGCCATCCGNNGAAGCAACATCTGAAATTCTCAATACTCTTGATGAAATTAAAAAAGACGGTGTGCGCGCCAATGTCTCGATCAAGCTGACGCAGATCGGTCTCGGCCTCGACGAAAAATTGTGCGCTGAAAACCTGGAGCGGATCTTGTCCCGCGCCGATGTCCACGGCAACTTCATTCGCGTGGACATGGAAGACACGCCGTATACAGATAAGACTCTCAAATTATTTTTTCAAATGCGGAAAAAAGGTTATCAAAAGGTTGGGATCGTTTTGCAATCCTATCTTTATCGAACCGAGGCAGACGCACGAAAATTACTCGAAGATCAAGCGCCGATTCGATTGGTCAAAGGCGCGTATCAGGAACCGGCCGATAAGGCTTTTCCCAAGAAAGCGGATGTGGATGCCAATTATGATTTGCTCACCAAGATCACAATGGATGCCGCACTGGCGGTTGATACTCCGAAAATTTCTGATAACGGACTTTTTCCGCCCATCCCTGCGATTGCAACGCACGATGAAAAACGAATCGAATTTGCAAAACAATATGCCGCCAAAATCGGACTTCCGAAAGCGGCGCTTGAGTTCCAGATGTTGTACGGCATCCGCCGCGACTTGCAGGATCAATTGGTCAAGGACGGTTATCCTGTGCGAGTCTATGTCCCGTTCGGAACTCATTGGTATCCCTACTTTATGCGGCGGTTGGCAGAGCGCCCTGCAAATATTTGGTTTTTCATTTCCAATTTCTTTAAAGGATAAATGAAATTTATCGAATGGCGTTCCGCCGTCAGTACGGGACGCCATTTATTTATTTTGTGGTAAAACAGAGCCATGTCTGACCAACCTTTAGCTTTAGTCACCGGCGCCGCGCATCGACTCGGCAAAGCATTTGTGCTTGCATTGGCTCGCCGAGGATACGCTATCTTATTGCATTATCGGAATTCCGAATTGCAAGCTTCCAGGACCGCATCCCAGATCCGCACATTAGGCATGCCTGTTTTTCTTTCGCAAGCGGACTTGACCGACCCAAAACAGATCTCGTCATTATTCGCGCTGGTGGATAAAATTCCGCATCCGTTGAAGGTGTTGGTCAATTCTGCGGCGACTATCCCGGTTGGCGATCCGCGCACGCTTTCGGCTCAAGAATGGGATGCGGCATTCGATCTTAATTTGCGCGCGCCGTTTCTTTGCGCGCAGGAAGCGGCCAAGCGAATGACGAACGGCGGGTTGATCGTCAATGTCACCGATATCGGCGCGTATAAAACTTGGAGTCGATATCCGTCCTATTCCGTCAGCAAGGCCGGGCTGGAAGTGTTAACGAAGATATTGGCTCGTTCGTTCGCACCATCCATTCGAGTCAACGCGGTTGCACCGGGACTCGTATTACAATCCGATCTCGTATCAACCGACGATTGGAATCGCCTCGTTGAACGCATTCCGCTTAAACGTGCCGCAAGCGTTGAAGAGATTGCATCCGCGGTGGAGTTCCTGCTTGCGAATGAATATATAACCGGTCAAACGCTCGTGATTGACGGCGGCTATTCCCTGCTTGGATAAATTCATGTCCTTTGTCAAACGTCATCCGGATTTGTTCGTTTCCGTCTCGTTATTAATTCTCCTTACGTTGTTCGCAATATTCTTTGTCAACTTCAACATCCCGCCATTTGAAGATGCGGCCATGCTCATGCGTTATTCCGATCATCTCGCGCATGGTTATGGCGTCGTTTGGAACATCGGTCAACATCCCGTTGATGGCGCGACCGATTTTTTATTTATGGTCAGCGTTGCCGGGTTGATGAAGATTGGGATACCGCTTGGACGCGCCGTGCGCGGGCTTGGATTATTTTCCGTTGCCGTGCTGACTCTACTGATTTATTTTGTCAATCGAAAACTTTGGAAAGCGCACATTGCGTTCGCAGCATTGTCGGCGATATATCTCGCGGTCGGAACCGGCTTGACGTATGTCGCCGCGTATTTCGGGACGCCGTTCTTTGCGCTCTTTGCGGCTCTTACTTGGACTTTAGCTTTGCTCTTGATTCGAAAAGAGAATCCAGCCCTTTGGCTTTCTCTGCTCTTTGCGCTTTCGGGTTTGATCACCGGCCTGATTCGACCTGAAGGAGTCATCCTTGCCGGATTGATGATGATTGCGATTATTGTCATGAAAGGCTGGCGCACGTCAACGAAAACGATTTTGATTTTCCTCGGCGTATTCTTGATTCTGGGCGGCGCATATTTTATTTGGCGTTGGAATTATTTTGGTTATCCATTGCCGAATCCTTTTTATAAAAAAGGCGGAGGCATCTTGCATTGGGATGGATTCCAGGCATCATTTTCAAATGTCTTTTCATTGTGCGGAATTTTTTTGCTTGCATATCTGATCGGCTTTCGTTCCTCGAAGACCGCTCGGCAAACCATGGCATTCCTTATTCCAGTCATTGGTTTCGCGGCGGCATTTATTTTGATTTCGAATGAAACTAATTTCGGTGGGCGGTTTCAGTATTCATTATTACCGATTGTTTTGCTTTCGTGGTTTCCGCTGGTGCGTGGATTCGATCAGGAGATCGGCGGGCCCGCTTTGGGCCAGGTCAAGACGCGTCCGCGCTGGTTCCTCGCCGCGAGTTTGGGCGTTATCGCAATCTTGATTTTGAATTCATCATATAGTCAAGGTGTCGCGATTGGTTATTCCCGCGACGGTCGCTATGACATGGCACAAGCGCTTGAACCATATTCCAACCGCGGCTATACCATGGCGACTTCGGAAGCGGGGCTTCTGCCGTTGTATTCGCAATGGAAAGCCATTGACACGTGGGGCTTGAACGATGAATGGATCGCACATAACGGCGGCATCACCGCTGATTATCTGGATCGTTATCAGCCGGAGCTGATTATTTTTCACGCTCATTTCTCTCCGCTCGTTCCGCCGACCACCCCTGAACATTATCCCGATCCGGTCTGGTTCGCAATGACGATGACATTAAAGAATTATGCGGAAAACCATCATTACATTCTCGCGGCGGTCTTTGGCGTGACGCCATACGATACGCATTATTATTATGTGCGTCCTGATTTCGCAGACAGCCAAACGATTGTCAAGTTGATTTCAAAATTTAGTCGGTATGCGTGGGCGGCGGATGGCGGAATCAAAGCGGTAAATTTTGTCAACTCTCCGAACCCATAAGTTTATTTTCGTGTTTAATGTTGCGAATGGAGACACGATGTCTGAGACTTTGGATCTTGCGCAGAAATTAAAATCGGAAAGCGAAAAGTTGATTGTATTCTTTAGCGGCTTGACCGATGCTCAATGGACGAAGGAAGTTTATACCGAAGGCGCGGTATGGTCGATTCAAAATATCCTGGCGCATTTAATGATGTCTGAAGGTTCGCTGGTGAGATTGTTTGAAAGAATCCGTCAGGGAGGCGAGGGCGTTGCAGAAGACTTCGAGATTGATCGGGCCAATGCTCTTCAACAAGAGAAAGCCAAAGATTTATCTCCGTCTGAATTATTGGAGCAATATAAATCCACGCGCGAAAAAACAGTTGAATGGATTTCTGGATTAAGCGATTCGGATTTAGAGAAAACAGGAAGGCATCCGTTTCTTGGCATCACAACGTTGCGCGAGATGATCAAGATGATCTATATCCATAACCAAACCCATTATCGCGATTTGAGGCGCGTGCTTAAGGATTAAATACAAAGGACACGAAATTCTATCCACCGATTTTGCAGATTACGCAGATATAGAAAAATCTATGAAATCGGTGTAATCTGCGGATAAAGAGTCTTTATGCAACTTCCTCCATTCAAACTTGAACGCTACTTTGCGAAATACGAATTCAATACAACATATTTGCTTTGCAGTTCAGATTGCGAGTCAATGACTGTCGCTGAATTGCTAACGCTTGAGCCTGACGCGGCGGAAAAATTTCAATCGCATTGGCTCGGATATACTGAGTCGCAGGGCAGTCTATCCTTGCGTCAGGCGATTTGCGGATTGTATGAAACCATGCAGCCTGAAAGTATTCTGGTTCATACCGGAGCGGAAGAGGCAATCTTTCTCTTTATGCACGCCGCGTTTGAAGCGGGCGATCATGTCATCGTGCATTGGCCGTGCTACCAATCGTTGTCTGACGTGGCGCGGGCGATTGGTTGTGAGGTCAGCTTGTGGGTTGCCCGCGAAGAAAATCGTTGGGCGCTCGATCTCGATGAATTGCGCCGGATGATTCGACCAAACACAAAGGCGATCATCCTCAATACACCGCATAACCCAACCGGATATCTGATGTCTCGCGCTGATTACGAATCCGTTCACCGCTTCGCGCGTGAAAATAATTTGCTCCTGTTTTCGGATGAGGTTTACCGCGAATCGGAATATGATCCCTCCACTCGTCTGCCTGCCGCGTGCGATTTGGGTGGTCATGCTATTTCGCTTGGTGTGACATCGAAGACCTATGGTCTCGCTGGATTGCGAATCGGGTGGATCGCGACGAAGAACAGAAGAATCTATGAACGGATGACATCCATCAGAGACTACACCACAATTTGTAATTCCGCGCCGAGCGAGTTTTTAGCGGAGGTCGCAATGCGTAATCGTCAAAAATTGATTGATCGAAATCTTGGAATCATCCAACGCAATTTGTCGGTGATGGATGATTTCTTTCCGCGCCATGCGAATCTCTTTTCGTGGATTCGTCCGCGCGCGGGTTCGATGGCGTTTCCACGTTATCTTGGCGGCGACATGGAAGCATTTTGTGATGAACTGGTTCACAAGGCTGGTGTTTTGCTTTTGCCCGGCTCCATGTACAATGATTCTTCGAATCATTTCCGTTTGGGACTCGGACGAAAGAACTTACCGGAAGCCGTTGCCAGACTTGAAGAGTTTTTGGTTAAGGTCTCTTAACTGCAAGTTGCGCCAAGTCCTTAAATCGTTTTGTCTCTTTCCTCTTTGTGTACTTCGTGTCTTTGTGGTTAAATTAAACCATGCAGCGTCTCGTTACCATCCTTCGATTATCTCGTCCGCTCTATCTCATCCTCGCCGCACTGACGTATATTCTCGGTGCGGGCATCGCGCGCTATTTGGGCAAGCCGCAAGTTCCAACGGCTTTTTGGCTCGGACTGCTGAGCGTTTTATTTGTCCAGCTAAGCATGAGTCTGCTCGTTGAAGTGTTTCGCCCGTTCAATGAACCGATTGTTGCCGATGAAACCATCTCAGATCGCAGGCTGACCCGTGACGCCGCGTTGTATGTTTCTATTGCCGCGCTCGCATCACTGGCTGTCATTGCTTTTCTCTTATATCGGGATCGCCTTCTGAACGCGCCCGCATTCTTCCTGATCGGCATTTCCTTACTCGTCTTGCTGGTTTATTCCGTGCCGCCTCTGCGTTTCGTGGATAAGGGATTGGGCGAATTGCTTCTATCCATTCAAATTGCTTACTTATCTCCATCCATTGCTTATCTTTTGCAAGCACGCGTGTACCATAACTTGGTTGTTTTTATTTCCACTCCGCTTGTTTTTCTCGCGCTTGCCATGCTTCTTGCATTTGATTTTCCTTCATATTCCGGCGATATGAAATATGAACGCAATACGTTGCTCGCCCGTCTCGGTTGGGAACGCGCGATTTCTTTTCATCGTTTTCTGGTATTGGGCGCATATATTCTCTTTACAACCGCGCCGATCTTTGGTTTTTCACTGGGTTTGATCTGGCCCGTTTTCCTTACGCTTCCATTCGCGCTTCTTCAAATATATTGGCTTCAAAATATTTCACTTGGTGCAAAACCTTTATGGAATCTTTTAACCGCCAATGCGATTACCATTCTGGGCTTGAGCGCCTATTTATTAACGTTGACTTTTTGGCTGCGATGATTCATGCCCGAATTTCTTCGACTGCTTCCTCCTGACGAAGCGTGCGCTTTTGCTTTCGCATCTTTCCGTGCCGATCACGGATTCCGAATTAATTGATTCTTCTTCCTCTTTAGGCCGCGTGACCGCCGAAGATATCGTCGCTCCGCATCCATTGCCTGAGTTTCCGCGCTCGGCGATGGATGGATTTGCAGTTCGATCAAAAGATACCTTTTGGATTTGATCTGGATGGTGGCCGTAACCTGGCGGTTAGAGATACAAACTTTATGTGAGGTACGATATATTTCTACCAACTCACTTCGTGATCCCAACAACCTTGGAGACCAGCATTACAACAATCGGCAGGCTCGGCAAATACTACGGGTAGCTGCTCCTACTCGTCCTCCGCTCGTCAGCCGTTCTTCCTTCGCTCATCCTATACTTGCCTTTGGTGGCGATTATGCATTGCACGCACTTCTTTACTTTGTTATCCCTAGCAACCTCGGGAACCAATACCACAACAAATTAGCGGCGGGCTTGCCGTGCACCGAGGCGGATTTATCCTGCAGGGCGGCAGGCGGGTAAAAACCTCGGCTCACGATGCCTCCGACCCATGGGTGCGTGTTGATGGCGTTGAACATCGCTTCGTAAAGATCATACTGGCTTTGTAAATCCACGGAAGCGGACGCTGGATTGTTCGGTTCGTTGAGGTCGAGCCAATCGAGACATCCGCCTTTGCCGTCGCTGATGCATCCTGTCGTCACGCCGCCCGCGGATGGATAAGCCAGCGCAATGATGATCGGCTTGTTGACCAGCGAAGCCAACGGCGAGATTTCGTTATCGAGCAATTTGCCAGCCTGATTGAGAAGATCAGTTTTGGACGCGCCGGCTTGGGCGGCGAGCGGCGCGCTCCACAACAAATAAATCCCATCTATATCTTGGAAGAAACTCAATGACGTATTCAGCTTGCCCGGCGTATAAGGCAACGCCCATAGGATTTTTCCGTTGAAATGCGTGCGGACTTCCGTAATGATGGTTGTCCAGCGCGTATCTGCATCGCTCGGCACGCCGGACGGAGTGCCATCGAGCAGAGTGCCATTTGGCAGGGCGGGGCTGATCCACGTTCCGCCGCCGAGGATGAGCATCTGCGCGCCGGATTGGGTTGCAAGGTCGGCGTAATTATCGGCAAAGGCTTGATAATGATCGAACCAGTTGTTCCACCAATTTGCATCGCGCGGCGCGGACTTCCAAAAGGTATTCGCATCTGTGGCGAAGTGCGCGATGGGGAAGATACCCACATTCAAATTCATGGCGCGTGCCTGGCTGACCATCACGGCTGAATCGACCCATAGCGGATCGCTGCCGGGAATGGGCGAGAATGTTAAAGGATTGTTGTTTGAAAATGTCCAGGAGGGGGCCATGAAAACCCAGTTCGCTCCCAGGCCCTTCGCGTTTTGAATCGCTTGCGGATAATAATAAGACCAGTTGGGGCGATAGTCCGGTTGAAACTCGATCCCGCTCACAAATCCGGCTGGACGCGCCGTGATCTGCGCGCCGACCAGCGGTGTAGTATCTGCTCCCAACCATTTCCACGAACTGACCGTATCTTGAATATCCTGAGGCGTGAGACTGGTCGCGATTTCATGGCCGCTTGCGGACGCGCCCGCGGTGGACGAATCATCGCTACTGCCGCATTGTCCGTTGCGGCAATAGCGATAATGAAATGTGCCGAGCATGTTGAGCGGACTGTAGAGTCGATAGACCCATTGATTATTGCCAAGCGGCCACATCGGAATGGGTTCCGTCCAGCCGTATGGATTGAATTGGATATAAACAAGATCGCCGACCGGCGTGGTGGATGGCACAGTCACTTGAAAAAGAATCGGTGAGGATGCGCCCGCGTGCCAAGTCTCGACTGTATCTTGAATCAAAGTATCCTGTGNNCCATCGCCCAATGTATATTTGTATTGAACGTATGCACCGACCGGCAGGCTGATCGTGACGCTGTAATGTCCATTCGGTTGCAGCGACATGATCGGCATGCGATCCGCCGCCGCGCTCAAGCCGCCAGCGAGGTCCGCAAATGTGTCGCCCAATTCCAATACGTTGCCCGCGATGCGAATCGGCGCGCCCTGAACGGTATCGGTCGGCACGGCGATATTGAATGTAATTTTGACCAGCGGTGCGGACTTCATGTGAATTTCCACTGCCGTGTTCAAGCTTGCCGCAACCGCCGCACCTTGTTGAAACGGTTGATAAGCGCCGTCCAACGCGTAAGCCACCAGGTTATGCACGCCGACCGGAAGTCCCTGCAAATCGAATCGTCCGGCTGAATCGGTGATGGATTGAACGCCTCCAGCCGTGACCAAAATATTTGAGATGGGCGCGCCGGTGTCGGTGTTGAGGACGCGTCCTTGAATCCCCCCAAGCGGGCGCGTCGAATTTTTATCGCTCCAGCTTCCGATCATATCCTGCACTTCGCCCTGTCCCGCGGCGTAATAGAGACGATAGCGGATCGGAGTGTTGAGCGCGGTGTCTTCGGAGATTGGAACGCTGGTCTGCCGAATATACCGATATTTGATCACCGCATTGAGCGGCAGTGGCAGCGTGGCTGTGTATGTTAAATTATCCCTGGCTTGCATGGGATAGGTCGTTGCGTTCAATGCCAGGCCGGTCACTTCGTCCATCACGTTCATAGTAAGCGATTCGCCCGGAGCCAGCGGCTCAGGCAGAACAGCGGTGAAGGTTGTTTGTGCGCGCGGCTGAGGCGTGGGCGAAGGAGTCGCAGGAGCCGCTGGTTGTGTCGGTTCCGTTGGTATGCTTGGCAGTTGCAACAAGGATGTTGTGCAAGCCAGCCCGCTCAATAACAAAATACAAATGGATAACGAAATGATCCATCTGGAATTTGTCTTAAAAAATATCATGTCACTCTGAGGGAGCGTTTTTTGCGACCGAAGAGTCTCGTGGTTTGCGATCTTGAGACCCTTCGCTGCGCTCAGGGTGACATTTTTGAAATGAGTTCTATTTTTCGATTTCATTTCCCGCTTCCTCATGCGCGGCTAGAATTTGCCGGCGGATTTCGTATTGATGTTCTGCCAGGCTGCCCAGCACGCCGTTGATAAAACGCGGCGCGCTATCCGAACCGTATAACTTTGCCATTTCCACCGCTTCATTGATCGCGACCTTGACCGGCGTTTGATTTTGAATCGCGAATTCCCAACAGGAAATGCGTAAGATATTCCGGTCAATCGTCGCGATCTGATCGAGCGGCCATTCCGGCGCGTATTTTTCTATCACATGATCCAATTCATGAATGAGGGGAAAAACACCAAAGACGATCTGCCGCACAAACTCGGCCAGGTCATCCGAAAGCGGAGTATCCTCCAGCCGCTCTCGAAACACTTCGGCTGGAGGATGATTCGCAATATCCACTTCATAAAGTACTTGCAGGGCCAGACAGCGCGCCCTGGTGCGGGACTTCATAATTTGTCAAGCCTCTTCTGACCCCTCGTAATGAATGTCTTCGATATGAATATTCACCTGACCCACTTCCATGCCGGTCATTTCCTGAATGGCGCGCGTCACTTGTTGCTGAATGTCGCGGCCCACTTCGCGGATATTGACTTCTTCTTTGACGATGATGAAAATATCGGCCACCACGATATTTTCATGGATCGCGATTTGCACGCCATTAGCCGCACCGCGCCGGAAGAGGCGATTGACTCCTCCAGCCACCGGCGCCAATGCGCTGACACCCGGCACGCTGAGCGTGGCCATGCGCGCGATGGTCGTCAATACTTCTGGCGCAATCGTTGTCTTTCCGGGTGGACGAGAGTAATCTGTCATAGCGCTCCTTATCTTTTATAAACCTACATTACCATTCCGCCGTCCACTTGCAATACCACACCGGTGACGAAGGAGGCTTCTTCCGAAACGAGATAGGCTACGGCGTTCGCGATATCTTCCGGCTTGCCGAAGCGTCCCATCGGCGTCAACTTGATCGAGATATCCTTGAGTTCCTGCGGAAGATTGACCGTCAGCCGTGTCTCGATAAAGCCGGGAGCCACCGCGTTGACGGTGATGTTGCGCGAGCCGACTTCCTTGGCGAGCGCTTTGGTGAATCCGATCAGGCCCGCTTTGGACGAGGAATAATTGGTTTGTCCGGCCTGCCCTGAAACGCCGGAGACGGATGAAAGATTCACGATGCGTCCATAGCGCTGTTTCATCATGGAGCGAACTACGGCTTGGGAACAATTGAACGCGCCTTTGAGATTGATGTCCAGCACTGCGTCCCAATCGGCTTCCGTTATGCGTACGATGAGGTTATCGCGGGTGATGCCCGNNTCGCGCGTGATGCCGGCGTTGTTGACCAGAATGTCCACTTTGCCCAACTGCTCGATGGCGGCATCGATCATCTCTTTGGCGCTGGCGTTATCCGCCACGTTCACCGCGTGCGCGACGATTTTGCGACCCGTTTTGGCGGCGATCTCTTTTGCGGTCTCTTCGGCTTTTTCAGCGATCAAGTCCGCGACCATGATATTGGCTCCGTGTTGGGCCAGCAGTTCCACGATCGCGCGTCCGATTCCCTGAGCGCCTCCGGTCACTACGGCAGCCCGGTCTTTTAAGGATAAAAATTCAGTCATGATTTGCTCCTCATTTGGGTTTTACGCTTTAGCGTATTGCAGGCATTAACACGTTCGTCGCTTTTTGGTTGCCAAGTCTTTTCCGAGTGAAGATTATACTCGCTGTGAGGGTAGTCTGGGCATAAGCCCAAGCGCCAGCCCGCATAGCGCAGAAATAATTCCGATGGATAACACCACATCCTGCCAGAATTGAAGCGGATACAAGCGGATCAACGTATCTGAGTCGGGGAACAGCCAGGAGTTGCCTTGAAAAAATAGATGATGGAAATCGGCGAAGAAATTCCAGAACAGATCGCCGTTTCCGCTCGCTCCGATGGTGGCGATGACACCAATCGTCAGCGCCAGGATCAGCGTCAGCCAGCCGCCTCGCCTCAATCCCTGACTGAAAGTATCCAGCCACTTCCCGCGCCACGCCCAAACTCCAAGCAGAATCAAAGCGGCGATGACGATGTACCAGATTTTTAAAAAGTTTTGCACCACCACTTTGACATCGTGCATGTGACTCAATTCGGGTTCGGTGAAGAGCGGCGTGCCGTCGCTGAGCTTCAAATCGCCGAGATAAGAAACGTCAGCGCTGTTCAACAGATAATTGATCCCGTCCATGCCCCAATGCAAACGGTCCTGCGTGGAGAAGCCGTAAATATCGGGCGGAAAATACGGCATTCGATATTCGATGTTGGGGAAGAGCGGCGTGAGCAAAACCCGTATGCCCAAGCCAATNNTTTTCATCCGCTTATTGTAAGGCAAATCTTCTGGTTGTGGGACAATTCGCATTCCAAAAATCGCGTCTCCGAAATCCGCACTTGAAATCAGCATAAATTCTTGCTATATTGATAGAGTGGAATATCTGGTCGGGAGGTCAAATGAATAAATCGAAAAATTCTCAAGTAGCGAATCACCCTAACAAACTTCAGCGCAGACTGGAAGTCTTGCTGGTCATCGCGGCGATTCTCATTCTCGCATTGACCGCCTGCGCGCCCGCATTGACTCCAATGCCAACTGGGACATTCATCCCAACCACGGTGGTGCCGACTTCTACATCAACGGAGTTACCTGTCACCGCAACCGCGACATTGACTGTTGCACAAGAACCACCCCCATGCACCTTCCCATTGGCACAGATAACAACGACAGAGTCTGCACCGGCGAACTACACGTTTTCAGATCCGCAGGTGGTGCTAACTGCTCCGAAGGGCAATCTCTATAGTATTGCCCAATGGCTGCCCGACAACCAACAAGTCTTGATGACAGAGGCACTCTATAGCGCCACGCAGAGTGGGAATAACACTCCCACCCAGGAATCCATAAAGTTATATAACCCAGGGACAGGCGAGTCAAAGGTATATGCCACCCGCCCGTTTACCCATGAACTTCCATCATGGAATCCAGCGTTGAACGCAGTTATATATCCGGTTACTAATTCTCTGGGATTGGATCAGAGTACACGTAGCTATAAGTTTACCCGCCAGGTATGGATCAGTTATGGCAACCCTGCTACCGCACAAAAGCTGGATGACAACTTGCCGCAACTTTCCTTCGCCATTCGACCTGGCGGAAGCCAAACGCTTTATTTTTCAGACAAGCAAATAGACGAACTGGATGCTTCATTGAATGAACTTCCATCAATACCGTTTGATTCCAC
>PLNY01000225.1 GCA_003141915.1 Anaerolineae bacterium
ACGAAACTCCGCTTGGATTCAAATAAGGCGCTCATTTTATAAAAGGGTTAGGAATTGGTGTTAAATTGCCTGGCTGATAAAAATTCACTTGTGGAATCCGCCCCGCCTGTTGAAGCTGCTGCAATTCCCAACCAGTGTGTGAGCCACTCTGCATTTCATTGAGAATCATTTCCGACGGCGTGTCCCCGAAAAACCCACCCATATTAACATGGAACGTCGTGGAAGGATTATCCACGTGTGACAGAAAAACGTCCTTCCATTGATTATTCGGCACGTCCAAGAGATGGTCGGCCCCGATGTCTGACGCGAATGTTCGCAGGCCACTATATCTTGAGCCTAATGCGATGTTCGCTCCCGTATCTGCGGCAAGAAATTCGGCGAAAGAGGCAAAATGGGCGTGAGATCTGCATGGCCCGCTCCAACACTCTTTTAAGAGGAGCACTGCGGCTGAGTCATAATCTGAAACCAGTTTATTTGCGCCGTCATAGGCGGTGCTCCCCGTGTTCTGGTCGTCATACTGGAATGTCACCTGGGCCGACCATAGGCTGAGTTGAGCAGGGACCAGGATGCCGCTCAGAATAACCCCCCAGATGAAGGCGAAAAATCGTCTCATGGCCATTTAGGCGGTTAAACCGCTTTGAAAGCCCCGCAGATGAATTCGTAGCACGGGCCGTCGTCAAAGGTGATCATGAAATGCTGCAATTCCTTTGGGGTAAACCGAGCCGATGCGCAGTAGTCAATGTAGCACTGTTTCACTTCCTGCAGCCAAGGACTTTCGAAGATGGAAATAACAGTCCCGTAGGATTGGCGGCGCAGATCTTGGCCGACTGAGCACAATGATTTCAAATGAGTGCATTTGAAAGCCTCTACTTCGTCAAACAGTAAGGCTTCCATTTTTTACCCACCATCTTTCGCCTCAACGGAAAAAGAGATTTCGCACTGACGCTTCGGGAGCATCTTCAAAAAAGGGCCTTTGATAATTGAGGTTACTGGGACTGGTAGTTTCCAGAGAGTTTTATTCATAACGCATTAGGGTCGACGAATCGTACCTGCTCCAAAATATGTGCTGGCTCTGGTGCCCGAACCGGTGATTCGCAACGTCGATGTTCCAGCCGTGGTCAACCCATTATTGCCCAAACGGGTTGTGATTGAGTTTACCACGTTCGCGTTTCCAGTCATATCAATTAGGTTCCACGAGCTTTGTGGAATGCCAGCTTGGGATAACGCCAGGGACGAGCGTGTGTTAACGATGAGCGTGTTGCCGTCCATCGTGACCACCTGTACCGGCACGTCTGCCGCTGACAAGGTTCCTGCCCGGAGTTGGCCTGCCACGTCGCTAATGGTTTGACCTGCAAAAGTTCCTTCAGAGCTAAACCACGGACTCGCCGTAGTTTGAGAAAACCTGAGTGCTGCACTATCTGCGGCGCGCGCCTCGATGAACCCGCCGGTGGCGCCCTCGGCTTCTGCTGAGAATCCCTCGGTGGCTAGGGCCAGAAACAGGTTGGCGTCCACTGTGGCCACTTGCATCAGTTGCTGAACCGCTTCTCCCTCATCCATGGAATTGCCCACCAAGTCCTGACCGCTCATGATCGCCGCGATGGGGTTGGCCAAACCCAAGGTCAGTCCATTTAACAAATTAGCTTCCACTTGTTGCCCCTGTTGTTCCGCCGCAATGCCAGTACCAAGGCCCCATGCCTCCTTGAACTGATCCAGCCATGAACCTTGGCTGGCATTCTCACCTGCGGCCCCAAAACCAAACGGGTCGGTCTCGCTGATCGGATTGCCGTCGGCGAAAGCGTACATGTTCAATCCGCCTCGGAATCCGGACGGGTCGGCGGTGACGAAACGGCAAATGTAGGAATTGTAGTAGCGGGCCCGCATGAACAACAGGCCGTTTGGGTCTGTTTGGACGCCATACCGCCCGTTGTAAAGAAACGGCGTGTCGTTTGTGCCGGCGCGATAGGTCATCATCCCCTCGGCGCTATATTCCATCCGGTCGGTGATGTTGCCGTTGGTGTCCGTGAGCGCCACGGTGCTGCCGCGCGAGTCGTAATGGTAATACAGCGTGGCGTTGGTTGTAGCCGTCACGTCAACTTCGTAAAGCAGCCCATTTCCATAAACATAGTAATTTGTGACGCCAGGCTTGATGCGCATTAGAACCTGCGACGTCTTGGGGTCAATCACAAACGTTTCAACCGTTGAACCGTTCGTCAGTACTGTGCGATTGTTGCCGGGGTCATAGCCGTAGCTCAAACCGAAGGCGCTGGTCAGCCTGTCTCGCGCATCGTAGGTGTACGTTCCAAAAGTGTTGTTCGTTCCCGGCCCATACGTCATGTTCCCGTCGTTGTCATTCGTTAACGTCGTTCCATTGAACGTTGTCAAACGGTTGTCGTTGTCATAGGCCATCGTCCGTAATGGTGGCGTGTACGGGTGTGGCAGGGGCGCCACAAACTCCCAATCCATTCGCGCCACATTGTTCCAATGCGGTGCAATGTACTCTATGGCCATCGCGCCCGTCGAGTAGCGCTCCACAATATTGGTGGTCTGCCCGGCAGCATCGTATCCATTGGTGCGGACGGTTCCGTTGGGACGCGCGGTATTGGTCAACTCTCCGGCCAAATCGTACATGTTCGTCGTCTGCCGTCCCGCCCAATCCGTCACGCTGGTGAGTTGGTTAAGGCTGTTATAGGCGTAAGTGACGGGGAGGTTGCCGGGATACGTCAGGCTCGTCAGGTTGCCATTCCCGTCATAGCCATAATGGATCGCATACCCGTTTGCGTTGGTGAAGCTTATGATCCGGTCGTAAGCATCGTATTGGCAAGTCAGCGACTGTCCGTTTTCGCTATTGGTGCCGAGATTGTTGTTGAGATCATAGACATAGGTTCTGGTCCCGAGATTATCCGCGTTGGTGACCATTCGCCCCTTTGCGGCAAGAGTGAAGTGCCAAATTTCGGCATTTCCTGTCGTCGCCGGGCCGCTCAGAAAAACGAGCAGTGCCAGCAGGAATGTGGACATGCGCATCATCTATTTTTCGTGTGTCACTTTGATGTCTGTGATCTCCTCTTCTCGAAATGGAATCTCTTTGCTTCCTGCAATGTTTGTTATCATACCACCAACAATCGTGATGCGATCAAACCGCCGTCCGTCTTGCAAGAAGACGGAAACGATTTGATAATCCATACCAGTTTCTGGTTGGGACAAGAGAATCGGTGCCCATTTTTTGCTGAGTTGTAGCATAAGTGTTTTGGGTTAGTGTGGTGGAACTGGAATAACCGGGCCAACGCTTCCAGGCGGAACACCCATTGGGAAAACCACCTCGTTCCCAAGACCGCCCATTCTCGGACGCGGACCTATGATCGGGGTGCCAGCCGGTGGCGTGATCTGGAAGGCGTTCACTCTAGGAATTTCTGGCGACCACAGATTGTATTGCGCATTGAGCGACGACTGTGGAAGCAATCTTTCGCTGGCTGGCGCGGCGTATGTGCGTGGTATCAAACCTCCTTCGGTAGTAACGCGGCTAAAGTCTGCTGCACCGGATTCGTATCTTATGAAACTCTCGCCCGCCGTAGTAACACGATACGGACTCAAGGCCATTGTTCCTTCTGCGGCAAGAAATCTTGTGAAAGAGGCAAAGGATGCCTGACCACTACACAAATGTTTCTCGTTCCCAATTATGGGGAGCACTTCGTTTCCGTCATAAAAGGAAATTGAAAGAAAGTGACCGTCATAAGCTATCCCTCCCCGATTTTCTCCATCGTAGCCACAAGTAGGTGTGGCCGAAAGGCCACCCCGGATAATGCAAATGAGCCATGCAACGCAAGCCAAGTCTCTAAGAATGGCCCTGGCTTTGCTCATTTACCTGCCTCCGAAATCAATCCACTAGGACCGAAAAACTCACCATCGTCCTCCCGTGTCGAAACAATACCACCAACAATGAAGCCCAGCCACTCACGACCCTTGACGGCATAAACCTTGTTTCCGGGTTCAATCATTTGTGCCGGATTGCTGTCGAAGTCCTTCAAGAATGCCACATCAACTTCCTCAATCGTTACACCCTCAAACCAGGAC
>PLNY01000025.1 GCA_003141915.1 Anaerolineae bacterium
GCCATTACAATCCGCAGAAACGCGACCGCGAAGGCGAAGCCGAACTGGTGTTTTCCATGGACAATCCCAAAGTCTATGGCCCGCAAGCCTATCGCCTGACCTTTGCCGAAGCCGCCCGCCGGGGCATCATCTGCGGTTACAAAGTCATCATCTCCGTCATCACTTCCGAAATGGTGACGAACGAACTTTTGAGTCGAGGTGAAGTGATGGTGAACGGCGATGCCGTGCGCGCTCGTCAAGTTGCCAACCAACTTGCACTCAAGGATGTCGTGGTGAAATACAAACTGAATAAGGTTTTCACCTTCCACAGTCGGATTGAAGCTGCTGCCTCATTTGCAAGTGATGGCAACGAAGGTATCAGCACCCATTTGCCAGAATTCAAAGCGTTTCACGTCAACGGTGAAATGCCGACCAGTTTGCGGGAGCGCGTAATGACCGAATTTCGCGCGTGTGCGCGTGGTGTAATGTCCAACGCCCGTTGTTTGACCGAGGGCATGGATGTTCCTGCTGTTGACATGGTGGCGTTTCTGTCACCACGCCGGAGCAAGATTGACATTGTGCAAGCGACTGGACGCGCTATGCGCACCGCCCCCGGAAAAACTATGGGGTTCGTGCTCGTGCCGCTTTATGTCGAACAGGCGGAAGGAGAGACTGTTGATCTGGCCATTCAGCGCGCAGAGTTCGAAGAAGTCTGGCAGGTGCTACAATCTCTCCAAGAACAAGACGATGTGTTTGCCGAAACAATCAGCCGAATGCGTGAAGAACGTAGACACGGTGGGTGTTTCGACGAAGCGGCTTTTGGCGACTTCGTTGACATCCTCGGTCCAAAAATCTGTTTGGCTGTCTTGCGATCGTCAATCACGACCAAGTGCGTTGATGTGTTGGGTTGCACGTGGGACGAGAGATTTGGAGAATTAAAAGCGTTTCGAGAAGAAACAGGGCACTGTTTAGTGGATCGATCTAATCCGGTTCAGATACAACTAGCAAACTGGGTTGCGCTGCAAAGACAACTCAGGAGATCTGGCAAATTATCAAGCGCCCGAGTTAGGAGGTTGCAAGAGATAGGTTTTATTTGGGGACAAGGGCGAGAACCCCTAAAAGGCTGGGATGATAGGTATGCGGAGGTCACAGCTTTCAAGAACATGTATGGCCATTGCGACGTAAACATCGAGAACCAAGAGTTTTCATTAGGGTTGATTGAACTTGAAGTGTGGATCGAGGACCAGCAGCAAGCCTATTGGCTTGGCACATTGCCTGCCGATCGGCTTGAAAAGTTACGACGCCTCGGAATTGTCTTCGAGCCGTCAAAATCCCCGCAGATATCGTCANNTTCGGTCGGCTTGTTGCCTACGAAGAGCAGCATGGTGATTGCAATGTTGCCAGTGATGATTATGAAATCGAATGTCTAGCATTATGGGTTGCTATGCAGCGGAATTTTAGGTCGGCGGGAAAATTGGAGGCGAGTTATATCCGGAGGCTGGACGAGATAGGATTTGTCTGGGACACAAACAAATTCGAATGGGATAAAATGTATTCAGTCTGTGGCAAACACATAATCTCAAGGGGTGCATTCGGGCTTCAGTCCGCTACTCATCGTGATGCAGCCTTGCGCGAATGGGTAACAGAACAGCAGCTGCAAAAAAAACGGCGTGCGCTGACTTTCGAAAAGGTGGAGGCACTAAACAAAGTTGGATTTCCTTGGGTGTTTCCAACGAAGCCACAGAAACTGAGGGCGTTTACGGAGAAGCCACAGAAACCGAACTGGGAGAGCTTATCCGTGAGGCTCGTTGAGTTTCAGAAACAGCATGGTCATTGTGATATGAAGCTGGTTCTTCCACTGGACGAACAACTGCACAAATGGGCGCAGGAACAGCGTCGGGCAAGGCAAGCGCGATTGATCACTTCCGATCAAATCAGTCAACTGGATCAAATCGGATTTATATGGAACACAGATGATCTATTGTGGGAACGGATGTTGAAAACTTTGATCGCCTACAAATCCGCCCACGGAAATTGCAATGTGCCGCGATATTCGCAACAGGATTCCCAATTGGCTATTTGGGTTGCATCCCAGCGAAAAAGGAGAAGAAAGGGTGAATTAAAACCCACTCAAATTGAAAGACTTGATCAAATCGGATTTGCTTGGTGAGTCCGACTATTCTAAATCCATCACATTTGATCCTATCTCCAATTNNTAAAATCCTATCTCCAATTTATACCCATTCTCTATGAGGCGGCGCAACAGCTCCCTTTCTTCAGCCAGGAGTGTTTTCAACAAGTCTTCGCAAATAACTTTGATTCTAGGAATAATCTCAAGGGTCAATTCAGGTTCCTGAACTGAAGTAGTGTATTCAACAGTTCCATCCTGCATATCTTTAGCGACGATACTTAATTGCAACACCGAACCCACGGGAGCGTTATTTACATCATAATACTTTATTTCTGAATCCGTGTGGGCGTAGAACTTGTTGCGCCCATGGATCAACCATTCGTGAAAATTTCGTTTTTCTGGAGAATCGTAGTTTGCGTATTTTGATGAAACCATGCCCACACCATTGTTGTCCCCGAATGGTCTGGCATAAAGAACGAAAATCGCCGTGGCGAGCGGATAATAAATTGGGTCGCCAGTCGTTTTGATGTTAAAGATGATAAAATCGCAAGTCTTGATGGCTCTAGCGATGGACATTTTTGCAAATGCCACCCGCCACAATGTCTTTTTCACGTGTTTTAATTCCGCTTCCAACATTGGGCGATCATAAAACCGTTCGATTATTTGTAAAGAGAACAAAGGGGCAGTTTTGAATCGTTAGTCCACTACCATCGGGGCTGCGCCCGCCCCAGTTCCGGCANNCAATCCGGCCCCGGCCCGGCCTTGCATGGCCGTTGGCCTTTTTTCCCCGTCGTCGTGGGCGGTGACAAAATTGGTTTTGTTTGGAATCTGGGTCAGAACCTTGCGGCTGCGAGATAAAATGTCCGTAGCGCCTTCCGCCTTTATCCGCTTCCATGTAATTTCAGCGCGACGAGTCTGATTCTGGCATGACAAGTCAGCGCATGGAAGAAGCGGCCTCCGTCTTCATTTTTCCCGCTTCACAAACTGAAACCGCCTTGCTATAATTCCACCCATGAAAATCACCCATCGTTTCTCAACCGGAATTCTTTCGGCAATCATTCTGGCCGCGGGCTGCGCGGCGGTTTGCGCCCAGACCAGCTACAAATTCAACTTCGGCGGCAAGGCGGAGGCCGGCTGGACGCAGGTTTCGCCAACGACTGCTTACTCGGATCAAGCCGGTTACGGTTTCGAGCCGGGCGCCACGCCGGTCGCCGTTGGCAACGACGCGCTCGGCGCCGACCAGCCGTTTTATTTCTCCGTCAAAGAGCCGGAAGGCAATTACCAGGTGACGGTTACGTTCGGCAGCGCGAGCGCGCCCTCCGACAACACCGTGAAGGCCGAGCTGCGCCGGCTCATGCTGGAAAAAATCCACACCGACGCCGGCCAGTCCGTCACCCGCAGCTTCGTCGTCAACGTCCGCATCCCGCAATATCCAGGCGGCCAGGTGCGGTTGAAGTCCCCGCGCGAGACCACGCAGGAAGCCCGCGCGTGGGACGACAAGCTCACGATTGAGTTCAACCACGACGATGCGAACTCCGCAGTCAGCAAGATTGAAATCCAAAAGGTGGACGTGCCCACGATTTACATCCTCGGCGACTCCACGGTTTGCGACCAGTCCGGCGAGACGTTCAACAGTTGGGGCCAGATGCTGACGCGCTGGTTCGGCCCCGGCATCGCCATCGCCAATCATGCCGAGTCCGGCGAGACGCTCGCCAGTTCCGTCGGCGAGAAACGTTTCGCCAAGGTGTACAGCCTGCTCAAGCCAGGGGATTACGTCTTCATGCAGTTCGCCCACAATGACATGAAGAGCGCCGCGCCCAACGCGCTCGAAACCTACAAGACCACCTACGCGCAGGTCATCGGCGAGATTCGCGCCAAGGGCGCCACCCCGGTCCTGGTTGCCGCGATGGAGCGTTCCAGC
>PLNY01000413.1 GCA_003141915.1 Anaerolineae bacterium
CCATGCGGACGGCGAGCGCCGCTAAATCTCCGCACGCCATGCTTTCACGCGCAGTGACCGGCATCCGGGGCAAAGTCTTGATCATCAACCTGCCCGGCAGTCCCAAAGCCGCGTTTGAAAATTTTCAAGTTGTAATTCCAGCATTGGAACACGCGGTAAAGTTGTTGCGTGAAGACCCCGACGCGGAAAAAGGGCATTAGAAAGTTGTAGTATAATCCCGCCGCTTGAAACCTTTCGCTTCATCTTGAATCGTTCACCGGTGAAGGGATAAAATAAAAACAAGGAAAGATGTATGATTGATGTAAACGATCTTCGCAAAGGGGTAACTTTTGAACTGGATGATGCGCTTTTCAAAGTGCTGGAATACAGCCATAATAAATCCGGACGCGGCAATGCCTCCATTCGCATCAAAGCGCGCAACATGCTGACCGGCTCCAACATTGAAAAAACTTTTCAGTCTGGCGACCGCATCCAGGATGTGCGTCTCGACTTTCATAATGTTTCGTATTTATACGGAGACGGCGAGTTCTATCATTTTATGGACAGCGAAACTTTTGAACAACCTGCCATTCGAGGCGATGTGTTGGGCGACGATGCTTTATATCTGAAAGAGGGCATGGAAGTTAAATTAACTTTCTATAAAGGCGAGCCTTTGGATATCGAATTGCCGACCTCGGTGGATCTGAAAGTGGTTGAGGCAGATGTAGCCGTGCGCGGCGATACGGCCACCGGTGTAACGAAAAAGGTCAAGACGGATACTGGACTTGAAGTTCAATGCCCGAATTTTGTCAAGACCGGCGACATCATCCGAGTGGACACACGCACCGGCGAATATGTAACGCGTGTCTAATCCATCACATCTGATTACCAAGGACGGATAACTCAAAGCGTGAACGCCCACGGTTATCCGTCTTTTATCTTATGAAAACTCCTGCTGGNNTCAAATCAGACCTGGTCTGCGGACCTGTGCCGCACTTGCCCCGTGCCGGGAATTTTGCAAGCCAACGCTTGTGAGTTCTTGCAGCTACGCGGGGCTGCGAATCGTCCCTTCACTGCTGGATTTCAGCGACGCGTTCAAGTGACAGCATATTGCGAGAAGACTCATAGGAATGTAAACGAGCCGCACATCGGCTGCGGGGAATGTCATCCGCTTCCGCCTGTATTTGAAATAAAATCAAAATAAATTTTCAAAACGCTTTTCATTTTGCCCTCAAAGAAAAACTCAATATGACCCTCACGCTTCTCCTTGACCTTGACGATACTTTGCTTGAAACTAACATGGGTGCTTTCATTCCTGCTTATTTTCAGGCGCTCTCGAAGCACNNGCCAGCGAAGATCCAACGCACACGTTGCAGGAGGTCTTTGAGGCTTACTTCTATCCCAAGTTGGGCATTCCGAAAGAGCAGATCAATCATGTGATTGAACAGTTTTATGACGAAGTATTTCCATCCATTGGCAGCGTAACTAAAAAACGCGAGGGCGCGGTGGAGTTGGTAAATTGGGCATTTTCAAAAGGCTATCGCGTTGCAATTGCGACTGATCCGCTTTTTCCGCGCAAAGCTGTCTATCATCGTATTCGTTGGGCGGGACTCGACCCTGAACGCTTCGAGCTGGTTTCGTCTTTTGAGACATTCCATTTTACAAAATCGCACCCGGCTTATTATGCCGAAGTGCTGGGTCAACTCGGATGGCCCAATGAGCCAGTGTTGATGGTGGGCAATGACGCGGAACGCGATCTTAAACCCGCGCAAAGTTTGGGATTGAAAACATATCACGTGAATGAAGTGTCCGCCTCGGGGTCCGGACCCGAAGCGGCTGGCAGCGGCAAATTATCCGACCTGCGCTTCTGGCTGGAGTCCACCGACCCCGCGTCGCTTGAGCCTTCTATTCAAACTCCAGCGGCTATTTTGGCGGTGATGTCATCCACTCCTGCTGTCTTGCAGAGTCTGGTCGCGTCGGTTTCTGATTCAGTATGGCCGCATAAGCCCGTTGCTGATGAATGGGCCTTGGTGGAAGTCGTTTGCCATTTGCGCGATACGGAACGCGAGATTCATCAAATGCAGATCAATACACTGCTTGAGCAAAGCGAGCCGTTTATTCCGCGCCCGGATAGCACGGTGTGGGCCAAGGAACGGAATTATTTGAAGGAAGATGGCCGGAAAGCGTTGCAGGATTTCGCGTCTGCGCGCATGGAGACGTTGGCGAAGTTGAAAGGGCTGGACGATGTGGTTTGGAAACAAAAAGCGCGACACGCGATTTTTGGGCCGACGCATTTTCGGGAAGTCATTGGCTTTATGGCAGAACATGATCGTCTGCATATCCAACAGGCCTGGGATATATTAAAGACCTTTTAGGCCGCATCGCTTTGTCCTTTCGAGTGTTATCAATCCCATGAGCAAATAGGACAAGATTCGCTTGTCCTATTTTTTTAGGAGAGTGTTATGACGAAACGAGTTGTTGTAACGGGTTTGGGATGCATCAGCCCGGTGGGAAATAATGTTCCAGATACCTGGAACGCGTTGTTGGCTGGAAAATCCGGCGCGGGTCCCATCACCCGATTTGATGCGACGAAGTATAAAACGAGATTCGCCGCGGAAGTGAAAGGCTTTGATCCCGTGCCTTTGCTGGGAACGCGCGACGCGCGCAAGTTTGACCGCTATGCACAACTCGCAATTGCCGCCGCACAGGAAGCTTTGAATGATTCCGGGTTGGTGATCGATGATTCGAATCGGGATCGTGTGGGAGTTTTGATCGGTACCGGCATCGGCGGAATCGGCACCATGATGGAAAATGTTGATGTATTGTACGAGCGCGGCCCGGAGCGCGTCAGCCCGTTCCTTGTTCCGATGATGATCGCGGACAGCGCGGCGGGTCTGCTTGCCATTCGCACCGGAGCGCGCGGGCCAAACATGGCAATCGTATCCGCTTGCGCCACCGGAACGAATGTCGTGGGCGAGGCGTCAGAAATGATTCGGCGCGGCGCGGCGGACGTCATGTTGGCGGGCAGTTCCGAGGCGGCCATTGCCGAGCTGACCATCGCCGGGTTGAATGTAATGACCGCTCTCTCCACGCGCAACGATTCGCCGGAGACAGCTTCGCGGCCCTTCGATAAAAATCGGGACGGCTTTCTTATCGGCGAGGGCGCGGGAATGCTCGTGATTGAGTCACTGGAACATGCGCAAAAGCGCGGGGCAAAGATATTGTGCGAATTGAAGGGATATGGAACTTCCGATGATGCCTATCATATCTCAGCGCCTGCTGAAAACGGCGCGGGCGCGGCTCTTTCAATGAGTCGGGCCCTTGAAAATGCAAACATCAATGCCGCTGACATTGGTTATATCAATGCGCATGGCACGTCAACCGTGCTGAACGATAAAAGCGAAACTGCCGCCATCAAAACGGTTTTTGGCGAACATGCCTATAAAGTCGCCATCTCGTCCACCAAATCCATGACCGGCCATTTGCTGGGCGCATCCGGTTCTGTGGAAGCGGTGATTTGCGCCAAGGTTCTGCAGGAAAATATTTTGCCTCCCACGATCAATTACGAAACGCCCGACCCGGAATGCGATTTGGATTATGTTCCGAATACGGCGCGTCCGGCCAAGCCGAAGCATGTGATGTCGAATTCATTCGGCTTCGGCGGCCACAACGCCAGCATCG
>PLNY01000478.1 GCA_003141915.1 Anaerolineae bacterium
TCGATCTCGGCTTTTGTCATCTTTCGGGTGCAGGGGATCTCGCCATAGAAATAATCACCCTGCGTTGTGCCGAGCGCCATGATGCCGCGACCTGCCTGCGCAAAGGTTGTTGCCCAACGGCTATGGGTGTGAACGACGCCGCCGATGTTTGAAAACGCTTTATAGAGTTCAAGGTGCGTCGGCGTATCGGAAGAAGGTTTTAAACTTCCCTCTACCGTCTTTCCCGTCTTCGCTTCGACGACGACCATGTCATCCGCTTTCATCTCCTCATAGGAGACACCCGATGGTTTTATAACCACAAGCCCCTGCTCCCTGTCGATGCCTGACACATTTCCCCAAGTGAAGGTGATAAGACCATGCTTAGGGAGTAATAGATTTGCCCGAAATACCTGTTCTTTCAATCGCTCTAACATGATTTTACTTCTTCAGCGCATCCACGGCGGTTCTTTCTATGACCAGTCCCTTTTTATAGCGTTCCATGAACGCCGTAAAGCCATCGACGTCCCTTTGATCAGGAGCTATCGTCGTGCCATTTTCCCCGGCAAAGACCTTGTTGGAGAGATAGGCTTCCAGGGGTTCATTCTCTGCCTTATGGATCATATAGGAGGCAAGCAACGCAATCCCCCATGCACCGCCCTCGCCGGCGGTCTCCATCACGGAAACGGGAACATTCATCGCCGCCGCCATAATCCTTTGACCCACTTCCTTGGTTTTGAAGAACCCACCGTGACCGAGTACCTTGTCGATCTTTACCCGCTCCTGTTCAAAGAGGATATCCAATCCGATCTTCAGCGTGCCCAGCGCCGAGAACAAATGCGCACGCATGAAGTTCGAAAGTGTAAAACGGCTTTCGGGTGTACGGACAAACAGTGGGCGACCCTCTTCAAGATGCGTGATAGGCTCGCCCGAAAAATAATTATAGGCAAGAAGCCCGCCGCCATCCGCGTCGCCTTCAAGCGCCTTTTGATACAACATTTCAAACAACCCAGATTGATCGGTCTTCACACCCAGCGCATCTGCGAATTCCCGGAAGAGACCGACCCATGCATTGATATCGGATGTGCAGTTGTTGCTATGAACCATGGCCACAGGCTTGCCTGTGGGCGTCGTCACCATGTCAATCTCGGGATAGAGTTTCGACAAAGCCTTTTCCAAAACGATCATGGCAAAGACGGAGGTTCCCGCGGAGACATTGCCGGTTCGTACCGCAACGCTGTTCGTTGCGACCATGCCAGTGCCTGCGTCGCCTTCGGGTGGGCAGAGCGGGATACCAGCTTTCAGTTGACCCGTGGGATCAAGCAGTTTTGCTCCTTCTTCAGTGAGAACGCTAGCAGCATCTCCAGCCACGAGGACTTTGGGCAGAATGTCTTGGAGCTTCCAAGGGAGCTTTTTTGCCTTGAGCTGTTCATTGAACAACTTCATCATGCGTTTATTGTAGTTATTGGTCTTGCTATCGATAGGGAACATGCCGGAGGCTTCGCCAACGCCCAACACCTTTTGTCCGGTCAGTTTCCAATGTACATAGCCTGCCAGCGTGGTCTGGTGGCTGATATCCTTGACGTGGGGTTCCTTATTCAAGATCGCCTGATAGAGGTGCGCGATGCTCCAGCGCTGGGGAATGTTGAATTGGAACAGGTCCGTGAGTTTCTTGGCGGCCTTCCCGGTAATGGTGTTTCGCCAAGTACGGAACGGGACAAGTAGGTTTCCATCCTTGTCAAATGCCATATAGCCGTGCATCATGCCACTGAAACCGATCGCACCAATGGTCCGGAGCGGGACGCCGTAATTCTCGGAAACATCCTTGCTGAGCTTCCGATAGCTTTCCTGCAAGCCTGTCCAAATATCTTCGAGACTATATGTCCACACGCTGTTTTCGTATCGGTTTTCCCAATCATAGCTTCCCGATGCGATCGGCATATGATCCTCACCGATCAGCACCGCTTTGATGCGAGTTGAGCCGAACTCGATGCCGAGAACGGTCTTTCCACTCTCAATTGCATATTGACTGCCTGATTTTGTTCTTAGTATATTTGACATAGTTACTCACCGCTTGCAACGGCTTTCTTTCGAAAATTGACGGTCTCTCAATGGTTTGGTTATCAATTTGTACGTTTGTAGTCAGCCAACCTTTCATATCGGTCAAGAAGGATTTGATTACATTCCAATTTGATGTCGAATTCGATTTCAGTCAACATTTGACTCATTTCAGCTATTTACCCGCGAAGGTCGATATTTCAGTATAGGTCATGTCCATTTGAGCATTAAGTCAAGCAAAACAGATTTAACTTATTGACAACCTTGCAGTTTTTTCTTGTGAGGCTATTTATCAATGACGCGCCTCGCAAGGTTTCATTCCTGTTTCTATTCTACACTGACCATGACATATAACATAAGCCTTTCACGGTATTTGGAATGATAATATCAGTTTCTCGTCCAGCCATTTGGCCGACAGGCGTATAGACTGTATCCGTTAGGTGCGGGCCTTTGTAGAAACCGTTCCCGCTATCGATTGCATAATTTTATGCGCGCCTACATCACTGTTAAATTCGGCGATCTTCTCCTGATTCCGTAATACAACAATGCGATGGCTCGTACGTAATACTTCCTCCAACTCGGATGAAATGAAAACACAAGATTTGCCTTCATCGGCTAGCGAAAGTACCAGCTTTTGGATTTCGGCCTTGGCTCCTACATCAATACCTCGGGTAGGTTCATCTAGGATAAGAAGTCGTGGGTTCGTGGCGAGCCAGCGAGCTAGGATCACCTTTTGTTGGTTACCACCACTCAAATTTTTTACAAGTTGATCTGCTGAAGGAGTACTTATATTTAGCAGAGCAATATACTTGTCCGCTATTTCATATTGTTTTTGTAGGCTCAGATATTTGAACCAACCTAGGCTAGCTTGCATAGCCAGGATGATATTTTCTCTCACGGTTAAGTCCGGTATGATCCCCTCGGCTTTTCGGTCCTCCGGACAGAGCGCCACACCACGGCCGATTGATTCGATCGGGGAGTAATCACTAATCGTTTTACCATCCATAGAGATCGACCCGCTATCCGGCCTTTCGATACCAAATAAAAGCTCCGCTATTTCTGTGCGTCCTGAACCGAGTAGGCCGGCTAAACCAACAACTTCCCCGGCATGCAATTCCAAGTCAAATGGTTCAATAGCGCCTGTGCGGCCAAGCCCTTTTGCTTCTAGCAACTCATCCTTTTTAATGTGATGGCTACTTTCAAGTTTGAGTTTTGTCATATCCTGAAGTTCATTCAGGCTTCGACCGATCATTTTCGTGACCAACTCCAGGTAGGACAATTCTGAGGTTGCAAAAGTTCCAACCAATTTTCCATTCCTGAGCACGGTAATCCTATCCGTAATCTCATAAACTTGGTCCAGGAAATGGGTGACGAAGATGATAGCCACTCCATCGCTTTTTAATTTTCTCATCACTTTAAAGAGTTGCTGAGTTTCATGAGCGGAAAGGCTGGAGGTTGGTTCGTCGAGGATCAGGATCTTTGCAGACGATATCTCAAGCGCCCTCGCAATTGCCGCCATTTGTTGAATGGCCACTGGACATGTACCCAGAATTCGAGTTACATCCAGGT
>PLNY01000299.1 GCA_003141915.1 Anaerolineae bacterium
TTTCCGGGATGGACAAGCGGGGTATTGCCAATCGCCTCAAGAATATTTTCATATACACGATTGGGCTTTGAAGTAGACATAATAGGTTTCTTCATTTTTGCTCCTGAAAAATATTAACAAAATAACGGCTGTCTGCCTGCTGAAAATCTTTCAGCATATGCAAACGATGGGCAAAGGCTCTCCAAATTTGTCAGTTGGAGATTTTTAGATGGTGCGGGGTCAAGCCCACCGTTTGTGGCAATCAGCCGTTATCCCTTGAATAAGAGGCGGTGAGTTAGAGACCCCGCTTTATACAGGAGCAACATTGGAAGTACAAGTCAAGTCCAACTATCATTCAAGAACACCTTTCAGATTTTCTTCTGTAATTTTAGATTGTATCAAAAAAAGACATGCGTGTGTGATCAATACAATCGGGATGACAACCGGATTATCACAACGTTAAGAAGCACAGCGAGCAGGGCACGCGACCCCCTTCAATTATTTATATTACTAATTAAATAGGGATTATATCATAAATCTTAAGGATGTCAATATTCAATTGAACTATGCCATTGGATATGGAAATAATTGGATGTAAAACTTGGAATTGAAGCAGGTTGACAAGGGCTTACTGCATCCACGAGGAGCTACCGTGGATAATCGTGGAGCCAGGTTTTTGAAACCGAATCGTTCTAGACCCGGCAATCTAGGTTATTGGCGGCGAGGTGGGAAGGTTGGTCGATCGCCAGCAGGCGGACGGCACTATGCTCTGCTTCGGAGGTGCTTCGCAATGTCGCCAGAGCGCAAAAAAAACGGGTACTCTGGCGGTTTTATTTTGCTTGCACTATGGCGCCCCTTTACCTTAGAAATTCGACTTGACAAATATATATAAGTTATGCTATAAATCCCATTTAGATAGTCATATAACTTCTTTGGAATTATTCATCCTAGAAATTGAGATTGAATAATCGGCATCTTATTAATATATTCATAAAACCATAAAGAGAGAGAAAGGAGAGAGAAATGAAATCGCTTTTCGTCAAGCAGTTTGTGGATGAAGGATTGGGAAACTCATCCTATTTGATTGCGTCAAGGGAAACAGGTATTGCCGCGGTCATTGACCCGCAGCGTGATGTGGATAAATATGTGAAAACTGCTGAAGGGTTGGGCTTGAAACTGACCTACGCCCTCGATACGCATCTTCATGCGGACTTTGTGTCTGGCGCGCACGAACTGGTGCATCATCTCGGCCTCCAGCATGGTCACGAACATTTCCAGATTGGAGCCAGCGCAAAAGCTAACGCGGAATTCCAGCACATTGCTTTGCATGAAGGAGACCGGCTCCCGCTGGGAGATTTAGCCATCGGTATTTTGGAAACGCCCGGTCATACTCCCGAACACATCAGTTTCGGAATTTATGCGGAAAAAAGCGAAACCCCTGGAACATTATTCAGCGGCGGTTCGCTGATCGTTGGAGGAACGGGACGGCCCGATCTGCTCGGTGATGAACATACCGTATCACTGGCACACGATTTGTACAACACCATCCATAAAAAACTGGCGCTCCTGCCCGATGATGTTGTGGTTTACCCCACGCACGGGGCCGGTTCATTTTGCAATACCTCGTCGAGCGGAGAGCGTTTCACCACGATTGGACAGGAACGCCTTAACAATCCTTTCCTTCAAATACCTAATGAAGAGGGATTTGTCCAACGCGCCACAACAGGACTCTCCAGCTACCCAACGTATTATCGTCACATGCGTGCGGTCAACAAAAAAGGCGGGCGAATTCTTGGCTCATTGGGTATTCCGACCCTTGAACCGCTTTCACCTGAACAGGTAGAACAACAATTAAAGACGGGTGCAGTCGTTGTAGATATTCGCGATACCGATTGTTTTTTGGATGGTCACATCGAAGGTTCATATGGCATTCCACTGGTTACGCCGTTAATCACGTGGGCAGGTTGGGTGATTCCGTTTGGAACGCCGATCATCCTTCTTACACAGAACTCCGCCGAACGTCAGGAAGCGACGCGGCAACTTATCCGCATTGGCTATGAGGATCTACGCGGTTACCTCGATGGTGGGATCCAAGCTTGGCAGGAGAGCGGCCTGCCTCTTGTTTCCACAAAGAGCGTGAACGCGGGACAACTCAATGATTGGCTTGTACAAAAAATGGCCCCATCTATATTGGATGTGCGCTACAACAAAGAATGGGCACAGGGACATATTCGTGGAGCAAAACATGTGGAGGCGGGCACTTTGCCTGAAGTGGCACGCAGTTTACTTCAAGAGGATCGCCCATTGGTTGTGCACTGTCAACGAGGCAACCGTTCCACTGTGGCAATTTCCATTTTGGAGCAAAAGGGATACAAGAATCTCTATGCACTTGAGGCCGGTTTTCAGGCGTGGGCTCATGCAGGTTATGAAGTAGCCAATGGCGCGGATCATGCATAACGCAAACCCGAAGCCAAGCAGTCCATATCATGTCGCAGTCATCGGCGCGGGTGCCAGTGGGACTTTGGTGGCGGCGCAATTCAAAAAACTTGCGCCATCATATCGGCGACTTGCATTGATTGGAAACCAAGTGCGGTCTGCGCGCGGCGTGGCATATGAGACTCCTTATAAGGCTAACTTGTTGAACGTCGCGGCTGGAAACATGAGCGCCTCTCCGGATGATATGAGTCATTTTGTGCGCTGGCTGGAAAGACATTTGCCTGGTTCAAGTGCTACGACTTTTGCACCCAGAATGCTCTATGGCAATTACCTGACAGACATCTTCGATGAGGCTATCAATACCTCAGACCAGATTGATTATTTTCCTGCCACCGCGATTGGTTTAACTCACAAAGAAGATTCTTGGATAATCCATCTCGATAACAGTACTTTTGTTGAGGCGCGCTCAGTGGTGCTTGCATTGGGGAATCTCCTGCTTCCCAATGATCCAATTGATTTGAGCAGAGT
>PLNY01000465.1 GCA_003141915.1 Anaerolineae bacterium
GGACGGTGTCAATGAGACAACAGTCCTCCAAACAATTTTGTCAGCAAATATCCGGCGTTCCTATTTTTTTGCCTTTGACGATGAGTCAACAGAGGATTTTTTACGAGGCGTGGAAGGAGAGCGCGACGTTGATTTCTTCGCCGCCGACCCGGACTTTTTAGCGGCTACCGCTGAAGAAGATTTTCTCGCGGGCTTTTTTTCTTCAACCGGCTCTTCCTTCTCAACAACCAACGATGTATCGCTTTGAGCTTCCGCTGACGTAGATGTCATCGTTGGACGATGGCGCCAGATCAACGCGACCGCGGCGAGAATAGCCACTACCCCAACCAGAATCTGATTCGGGTCAATACCTCCGATCAGCGGGTAATCCACCCGGAGAAATTCAAGGAAGAAGCGAATCGTTGGATAGAAGATCAGATAAACGAGGAAAATATCGCCTTGTTTGAGTTTGTTGGAATAACGGCGCGTGAGCCATACCAACAAAAACATATTCGCCAAATTCAAAATCGACTCATAGAGGAACAACGGATGAAAGCGCGTCACATCCAGCGGATACTTGGTCAGATCGGTGTAGGGCGCGACACGCGCGGCCGCATCGGTGATTTTGATGCCCCACGGCAAAGTGGTCGGGGAGCCATATAATTCCTGGTTGAAGAAGTTTCCCCAGCGTCCAATCGCCTGGCCCAAAGCAAGCCCCGGCGCGGCAATATCTGTCCATTCAACAAAGCTGATGGTTTTATATTGGCGAACATACAAATACAANNCTCAAACTTCGATGGCGTCAAGCGGATGGGTTAGATAATAATAGGTCGTCAATCCCGAGGCCGGTGTGGGAGTAAATATATGCCATAACCGCGCACCAATCACGCCGCCGATGATGAGATAGATTAATAAATCCCAAATCATCTCCGGGTCATGACCGCGGCGCTTTAATTCAACGGAAGCAAGCCATGCGCCCGCGACCGCGCCGAGCATCAGGATAATGCCGTAATAATGCAAGATATATTCGCCGCCAAAGAAACAAAAATGGAAGCCGTCGAACTGGAAAAAATTGAAGGCGAGAGTGCCACAATGAACCGACATATCTATTCTCCTTTATGAAGTTGAGTCCGCATTCTATCATGCGCCTGAGCGCGCACGACCCAAATGCGCTGAAGGGCTGTGAAGTTGGCAAGTATGGCGATGATCCACACACCGATGACCGGGATATTGAATAACAGCGACGGACCCAAGACGAAATACCGTTCCGCGCGCGTCAGCAGGCCTTCTCTGGCGCTGAAGCTTTGCGCCTCGGCGCGCGCCTTGACGTATGAAACCAGGATCGAACCCGCTGCCGCAACGAAAGTAACTACCACCGCGATGTGCTGACTGGTCATCGCAAAATGATAGAGCAGCGCGCCGAGGATGATCAATTCCGAATAACGGTCGCTGACCGAGTCCACGAACGCGCCCCAGTCGCTTGCTTCGCCGCGCAGACGCGCCATGCTGCCGTCCAACGCGTCAATCGGCCAGACAATCAGCACGATGGCGCCGCCGATCATGATCTGTCCTCGCGCGATAAAGAATGCCGCCACGATGTTGCCGGCAACGCCAATCAGAGTCACTGAATTAGGCGTCAATCCAATTCGATTCAAGAATCCGGCAACGGGATCCAGGAACCACTTAAAGCCCAAACGCAAAAAATCCGTGAAAGTCTTTTTCAATCAAACCTCGCAGGCAAGACTGCCTAATGATACTCGAAATTTAAACTTGATGCTGGCAAAATAATTACTCCTCTTGTTCCTCTTCAAACGGCATGACATCCCGCTCCCGCCCGCCGCCCTGTCCCGGACCAACCACGCCCATCTCTTCGAGCTGATCCAGCAGGCGCGCGGCGCGCGGATAACCGATCCGCAGGCGGCGCTGAAGAAGAGAAGCGGACGCGCGTTGGGTGCCGCGCACAATCGAAATAGCTTGGTCGATCAGCCCTTCATCTTCATTCTCATCAGGCTCGCTCAATAATTTTTCCCAAGGCGGCGCGCTTTCGTTTTTCATCTGGCTGTTCTTCTGCCAATAATCAATAATGCGCTCGATCTCCATATCGGTAATCATCACGCCTTGTGCGCGGATGGGGTTACCGACCTCGGGATTCTGGAACAGCATATCGCCGCGGCCAAGCAAAGTTTCTGCGCCAGTGGTATCGAGGATCACGCGCGAGTCGATGCCGGATGCAACGGAAAACGCCAGACGGGCCGGAAAATTTGCTTTAATGAGACCCGTCACCACGTCGGTGGAAGGACGCTGTGTGGCAACGATCAAATGGATTCCTGTGGCGCGCGCCATCTGCGCCAGACGAACCAGATTATGTTCGGTCTGGTCCGGTGCGGACATCATCAAATCAGCCAGCTCGTCAATCAACACCACAATACGCGGCAAAGTCTCGCCATCTGCTTTGCGAAGTTGTTTTTTATTATATCCATCCAAATCACGCACATGCGCCGCTTCGAGCAGACGATAGCGATGTTCCATCTCGAGCACCACCCAGCGCAACACGCCCATGATCCGATCAATGTTGGTTTCGACTTTTCCCAAAAGATGGGCGAGGCCATTGAAGCGCAGCAGCTCGACCATCTTCGAATCAACCATCACCATCCGCAAATCTTCGGGCGTGTTATTCATTGCGAAACACGCCGCCAGCGATGTGATGCACACTGATTTCCCGGAGCCGGTCGCGCCCGCGATCAACAAATGCGGCATCCGTGAAAGATCAGCAACAAGCGGACTGCCCGACACATCGCGGCCGAGCGCCATGGCCAGCGGCGCGCCGACTTTATGAAATGCTCCGCTTTCCAAAATGGGACGCAAACGCACCACCGTCGAAGTGGAGTTCGGCACTTCAATGCCCACATAATTTTTACCCGGCACCGGAGCTTCGATGCGCAATCGTTCAGCGGATAACGCCAATGTTAAATCTTTTTCCAACGCGGCGATCTGCGCCACGCGCACCTTCATTTGTTGGGCTTCATCGTCATCGCTCACGCCCTGCCTTTTTATGTAACCGGGTTGCACCGCAAACTGCGTCACCGAAGGGCCCATGCGATAACCGATCACCGTTGCGGGAATGCCGAACTCCGAAAGCGTCTTCATGATCATGCCCGCAGTCTGATTGATCGTCCTCTCATCATCACGCGCGGCCTGTTCGGTTATCAGGATATTCAGCGGCGGCAAGCCTTCTTCGCGCGGAACAGGCTTGGCCGGCTTCTCGCTTTTCTTTTCGTCGGCCTTCAACGATGGCTGAAATTCGGGCGGAAGTTGAGCCGGCTTTTTCTTTTTGGGCGCAGACTTTGCAGGCTGTTCTTCTTTCGGAGATTCGTTAACCGCTTCTTTTTGAACTGACGGCGGCGGAGGCGCTACAGGCTCACCTGCTAACTTCAAGAGCCACACTTCGAAAATAGCCCATACGCCAAATCCAGTGATAACTGTCAAAAGCCATAGAATGCATATCATCAACGCTCCCCAAACAGCGCCTGCGTACCTATCAAGCAAATAAGCAATGCTCCAGCCCAGACGTCCGCCATCCAACCCCGCTTCCGCGCGGACGATGGAATCGTTTCCGATAACGGCGAGCAAACCCAAAGTCAAGAGCGATGCGAGTTCCAAAGAAAGGATTCGAATCAAGCCGAGCGGTTTTCCATCGCGGCGAAAGAGAACCAATCCGCCGTATCCAATTGCAAGAATAATAATATAACTTCCCCAGCCAAACCATTTTGAAAGAAACTCCGACCAGGGAGTCAATAGAATGCCGCTGGTTAGATTCCACAGCGCAAGCAATGACATCAGCGCAATGGCAATCAACAAAACGCCCGCCACATCGCGCAGGTAACGCCCAAAGTGCAAATTGAAATGCTCGAAGCGATCCAGCCAATCGTTGGATTGGGATTGCTGCGGATCGTCCCGTTCAGAGTTGGTCGGCATCGAATAAAGTTGCTACGCGTTCAGGCGCAGGCTTAAGCCCATGCGTTGATGAGCGGCATCCACATGCAAAATGCGAACCTGCACCGGCTGGCCTACAGACAAAACATCCTTGACGTTTATTCCTTCCTCCAGCAGCATTTCAGAAGCATGAATCAGTCCCTCCACGCCAAGGTCAAGCCGAGCAAACGCGCCATAAGAGAGAACGCTGGTGATCACGGCGGGCAAAACCTGTCCCACCGAAAAATCGGTTGCAACTTTTTCCCATGGATTGGGCAGCAAACGCTTGAGGCTGAGAGCCACGCGGCAGCGTTCCGACGAAAGGTCGAGCACCTGCACATCAATCGGTTGTCCCATTTGCACGATCTGGTTTGGATGCGTGACACGTCCCCACGAAAGCTCCGAGATATGAATTAAACCTTCGACGCCGCCGAGGTCAACGAACACGCCGAAATCCGTAACGTTGGTGACGGTGCCTCGAACGCGTTCGCCTGCATGCAAAGAGTGAAATAGTTCAGAACGCCTGCCGGGTTCGGCCAGCGCGGCGCGCTCGGAGAGAACAATACGGCCATCCTCAGGAACGCATTCGATCACTTTGAGGCTAAGCGTCCGGCCAATATATGCATTCAAAAACTTTTCGCGATCCAGCGCATCATTGCGCCCTGCCATTTCAACCAGGTGGGAGAATGGAACAAAGCCATATAAACCTTCGCCTTCGACCAACAACCCACCGCGATTGCTTCCAGTCACTTTCAGCGACACGATTTGATCATGGCGATAAAGTTCCTGAACCTGCGACCAATCGGGCTGCGCCTTGCTCGGCTCCTCCGATTTCTTTTCATTGCGGATCGGAGCATGGCTCGATGGTCGAGGCGATGAAGATGGCGCGTGGCGCTCATCTTCCGCCAACACCGATTCCCACCAGCCATCATCCATAACTGGTGCCGGGCCTTCATAAGTGTTTTTATGATTCGTCATACCTGCCTGCCCTTCCTCATTTCATTTCGTTTGAGATTCCATTGCCAAGATAGCCTTGGCAACTGCTTCCACTGCAATGCGCTGTTTGCGATACAAATCCGCCTCCGACATCGCCAGACGTTCCGCCACATCGCGAACTTTTCGTCCCTCGATGAATTTCATTTCAAGGATATTATATAGAATCCATTCCGTGGTAAATCTNNCGCGCCAATTCTTGAACAACCTGCAATCGCATGAGCGGGCTGTTGGTCAACTTTGGACCGCCCCAATAATGGGTCAGCGCGTCCTTGACCCAATTCGCCAGGTCCGCTTCGGGAGGCAGGGATTGGTCGAGCATATTGACGCGGCTATCATATCGGCCAAACGCGCGCAAGCGCTGGAGCATATCCACGCGCGGCTGTAGGTCTTGAATGGAACGAAAAACCCGATGTTGCAACAAACGATCTTCCAACGCCGTCCCAGCGCGATCCGCCAAAAGCCAGAG
>PLNY01000085.1 GCA_003141915.1 Anaerolineae bacterium
CGAGGAACGGTTTGCCGTCCGCGACCGAAGCGTGGAGCAGATTCAATTCAACGGTGTCCCGCTGCGGGTCCACATCGCTGATGCGTGGATGCGGATCGCCTTTGAAGAAATCAAGCGAGATGTCGCCGCCGCCGGTAAATAGAATCCCATCGAGGCGCGGATAAAGCGAATCCCAGCCATCATTTGCAATCAACGATGGAATCAACACCGGCACACCGCCTGCCTGCATGATCGCTTGAGCATAAGCTTGCGTCAACAAGATCGTCGCTTGACCATAAGAGTTGCTTGAATAGCTGGTTGTAATTCCAATGATGGGAGGCATGGACCAATTATAAACAAAAAGAGCGCAGACAACTGCGCTCTTTTTAGGCTAATCAAACTTTTGTTTGAGGCGTGCCGATTTACCGGTGCGTTCGCGCATGAAATATAACTGGGCGCGGCGTACTTTGTTATGACGTTCGACCACGACTTTATCCAGGCGCGGCGAGCGAAGCAAAAAGGTGCGCTCCACGCCGATGCCGTTGGATGCCATACGCCGCACGGTGATGGAGGCGTCATTGCCGCCTTTGCGGAGTCGGATCACGGTGCCTTTGAATTCCTGAATGCGCTCGCGGTCGCCTTCCTTGATCTTCACATGCACATTGACGGTATCGCCAGGAAACAACTCGGGAATCTTCTCGTTCTTTTTGGCCTCAACGGCCTTGATCATATCTGCCATTAGCTTTCTTCCTTACTCACTTTAGTTTCGTTTTTAGCGGGTGGATTATAGCATGTCCGTTCACAATTCACAAGGTCAAAAAGAACAGATCACATGGCTTTACCAAAGTTGGGAAAAGGGTGAGGTAAGCAGCAAAAAAGCCTCGGAGATATGGTCAGCAAACCAACGCCTAGCTTGAGCGGCATTTGTGAAATTTGCTTGTCGAGTGAGAGCGATCACCAAGTTGTTGATCGAGGCCATGACCTTGCCAGTATCACCCACAGTCATACGAGTCGCATCTTCATGAAAGATCACATCACGACGGCCGTGAAGTCCTGTTTCAATGCCCCAGTGAGATCGGCGAATCTTCAAGAGACGAGCAGGGCTCGCGTGGGTCCGAGCCAAGCTGGTGATACCAAATTCCACTTCATTCGAAGTGCGATAACAGCGTCCACTGCGCAGCCATTGGAATTGACGTTCGAGGCGATAAACTTGAGCCAAGCCTGGCCAGGTCGAATACGGGTTGAGCATTTCACTCGTGGTAAGGATGCGAGTTTCCAAACGGCCATGTCCCTTACTCACTTTTTGTGCGGTGAGAAAATCCATCTGGATTTTTCCGAAACTAGGCTTGCGAAGTGACTGCTCCTTCCAGTCGGGATATTCGGGTGCAAAAAGTTGCTGGATGTTTTGATACAGCCGGAGTTGATTTTCCTTGACCGGAAAAACGTAGTCGCCACCCTGATCGATAATTTGAGCCGAAATGGCTCTTTGGGTGTGTAAAGCGTCTGCGGTGATGATTTTTTGTGAGATTTCTACGTTTTTCAGGGCTTCGGGTGCCTTCGTGATCTCGTTTTCTTTACGTCCCACGGCAACTTGAGATAGCACTTTCCCTTGCTCTACATCATAGAGGCTCAATAAATATTCTGAACCCTCCTCATCTTTTTTGCGCATCCCGCGTATTGCCTTTCCATCCAAGGCATATACTTCGCCATGTTCCCCCCTTGCGTTATAGGCCGCCACAAATCGTTCCACTTCTTCTTCATACACAACACGCCCTATGATCCTTCGAATCGTATGATGGCTGGGCATCTTTCCCCATTTCAATTGCAGAAGTTCCACCAATTGCATTTGATGATTCTTCGCCCAATCTGCCATCGCATACGGACTATCTACTCCACATAACTTCGCCATTACAATGATCATGAGTATGGCATCCAAGCTATAGATCTTCCCCTTGGCTTTCCGTACATCCGTTAATTTGCATAACCCTTCATATACACTCCCCAGATCGTAGATCATGCCGGTCGACCCATACTCCTGCCTAACCCTGCGTATGCTAGAATCCATTTCGGATCCTCCTCAGTAAACTGCTTGCCTGCGCTTGCAATTGTACCGAGAAGGATCCTATTTTTTACTTTTCGTCAAGCTTTCTTGAGAAAACCATTACGAATGGGTGCACTAAAAGGTTGTAGATGGATTTTCAAAAAGGAGCCTCTGGGTTAGATTTGGAGTTGCGGAACAGCAAAACCTAAACCCGGAGGCCTACGATGGAGTTTAACACGAAAAGAATGCAGGCAGTGCGGCTGATGCAGATCGCAGAATTATTGGCAGAAGAGATAAAAGAAAGAATGGCGGGTGAGCAGAATATCGACGAAATGGAAAGGGGAATGCGAGAGCTGGTGAAACAGGTCGCGAGCCTGGGAGTTCAAAAAGTAATCGAGCAGGGCGAGGAACTTTATGCGGCTCGAGGAGTTCCCTGTAGCTGTGGGGGAACTGCTGAATTTGTGAGCCATCGCAAAGCAGTGGTGTGGACGGTGTTCGGAAAAGTAGGGTATCGGCGCCGGTATTATCATTGCGGTCAACGTCATTGCGGGCAATCACCTTTGGATCAGAAGTTTGGGATTGTGCCTGGGCAGGCGACCCGGACCCTAGCCAGTCTGTTAGGAGTCTTGGGAGTGGAAGTGTCGTTTGAAGAAGCGCGTGAATTGGCGGAGAGGTTTCTGCTGTTTCGGGTGAGCGATAACACGGTGAGAAAACAAACCGAAGGGTATGGACAGGCGCAGACTCAAATGGAACAAGAATGGAAACGAACCGCCGAAGATGTGCACGGATGGGAAGAGCCGGAGCCAAGGGTAGAAAAGCGTCCGGGACGGGTCTATGCTTCGATGGATGGCGTGCATGTTCCTTTGCACGAGGAATGGCGGGAGCTTAAGACCCCGTGTTGGTATGAAGTGGAGGCGATTCATGTCTCCCGTCCCCAAAATCATCATGGTTCTGGAGAGCGGAACCACCTTGAAGCACGGGTGGGAGAACAGAGCCACCTTCAGGCCAAGAACATGAAATACTATTGCGACATTCAGGAAGCCGAAGCATTTGGAAAATTAATTTGGGCCAGCGGGATGAGGAACCAGGTCGATGCGTACGATGAAACCGTATTTCTGGGCGACGGGGCCGCGTGGATTTGGAATCTGGCGCAAAAGTATTTTCCGAACGCCGTGCAAATCGTGGACTGGTATCATGCCAGCGAATATCTCAGCCCGATTGCCGAGGCCGCCTTCGGAGCCAATACGTCGCCAGCCCACGAATGGCTGACCCAGGCGCGCAGCGAACTTTGGGATGGCCGCATTCAGGATGTGATTCAATCCTGTCGCAGTCTGCTGTCTCACGCTCCTGCGCGTCCTTGGATCGAGAAAGCAATTACCTATTACGATCATAATGAAAAACGCATGGACTACGCCCGCTTTCGAAAGCTTGGCTATCTCATCGGCAGCGGAACCATTGAGAGCGCTTGTAAGCAAATCGCTGCGGTCCGTCTCAAACGTTCGGGGGCACGATTGACCCTGCCGGGTGTGTTTGCCACCGCTAAAGCCAGAGCTGCCTGGCTCAGTAAAACTTGGGATTCTTTGAAACCCGCTTCTTTCAATTTATTCCTCGCTACCTACATACTTTGAGTGCTCCCAATTCAGACCGAAAAACCATCTAGCTATACAGAGAGCGGGCATAAATTGCGGTTTTAAGAAACGGGGGACTAAAGTTTTGGTAAGATGGGGTCATGACCATTCATCTCGAATTCACACCGGAACAGATTTCGGAAATACGCTATCAACGCTACAACCATCTTGTGCCGTTAGTCCAGCGTCGGATGGAAGCACTCCTGCTCAAAGCACACAACTTATCGCCTGAGCAGATTGAAGAAATCGTGGGCGTCAGCGGAAATACCATCCGAGAATACTATGAACTTTATCAACAAGGCGGGATCGAGAAGTTGAAGGAAATCAACTACTATAAACCTGAAGGCGAACTGGTCAGGCATATAGTATCGTTGGAGGCGTATTTTCGAGAAAATCCACCAGCCAGTATCAAGGAAGCGCAAAAGGAGATTGAAGAGATCACGGGTGTGAAGCGTAGAGGATCCAAAATGACCAAGAAACTCTATCCAACCGATATCGTAAAGCAGGCCCAAAGTGTGCTGGATGC
>PLNY01000473.1 GCA_003141915.1 Anaerolineae bacterium
AGGAGGAAAAGATGTCCAAGCCCTACCCCGCTGATGTTTTACACCAAATGAATGCCGCCATCGCAAGCTGGCAGGCCATTGACCCCGCCCTGAAGTTCGGCGACCTCTCGCTGGAAATGATGCAGTCGGCGCTCGAACAAGGCGAGACGCTCAGGAACCGCATCAACGCCCTCGAAACGCAACTGACCGACCTGCGGAACCAGCGCGACGCGGTCTATCACACCGGCTGGAAATATATCAACCGTCTGCGCGACGGCATCAATGGATACTATGGGGATGACTCAANNCTCTGTGGACACTATGGGGATGACTCATCCGAGTACGAGATGGTCGGGCGGACGCGGCTCAGCGAACGCAAACCGCGCTCGAAGCGGGTCAAACCGCCGGTAACGGAATCCGCCGCCGGGGCAAAGTGAAGCGCAATTATTTCATCAGTTGGACTTTCAATTGGGACGGGATATATTAAGCAAAACTTCCATCACGGATTTCATGATGATCTCCACCTTTTCAAGCGGGAACCCTGTTTTCCGGGATATTTCTCCAAACACTTTGTCCCTCAATTCTTCATTGCCCATGATCTGCGTCAAATAAAACAGCCATTCTTCCGGATCGATCAAATTTTTCTCATCGTCATTCATGGGAAGGCACTCATCCTTCAGAAGTATTGTTTGTGCGCACCAGAATTCAGAGCAATTATACAATAGAAACAATCAAGAAGCCGTCTTCCCTCTCCGTGCCATTGATCGACTCGCCCTCACGCCATTCTTTCCGGCGCGTTTGGCTTTATATAAAGCCTGGTCTGCGAGATTGATCAAGCTCAACGGATCGCTGTTGCGTGTGTGAACCATCGCCGCCACGCCCGCGCTGATCGTCACCCACGGCTTGACCTCCGAGGTTTGATGAGGGATTCGCAATGCATCCACATGATTGCGTAATTCCTCTGCCAGGCGTTTCGCGTCCGAAAGATTGGTCACAGGCAGGATCAGCGCCAGTTCCTCGCCGCCATAACGGGCCGCGAGATCGGAAGTGCGGCGTCCGAGCTTTTGCATCACGCGCGCAATCCGTCTCAAACATTCATCGCCCGCCGCATGTCCATAGGTATCGTTATATTTCTTATACGAATCGATATCGGCCAGGATCAACGCCAGGGGTTCTTGGGTTCGCATGGCATGCGCCCACTCCTGCTTCAAAAAGGAATCAAAGCGGCGGCGGTTGGCAAGGCCGGTTAGAGCGTCGGTTACAGATCTCCGCTGTGTTTCCTCGAATAAGTTCGCACTTTGGAATGCAAGCGCGGCGACGTGGGCTAACGAACGCATCGTCTCGATATCTTCCGAAGTAAAAGGTTTATGGGGTTGGGTGCGTCCCAGGCTGATTGCGCCGATGGCCTTGCCGTTCAACACAATCGGAAAGGAACAAACCGCCCGCAGGCGATATGGATCGTGAATCTTCAAGCGATCTGCTCGATGAACATAGTCTTTTACAAGCTGGGGTTTGCGCGTTTGGATTGCGCGTTCTGTGAGACGCGCAACTTTCAAAGGCGTGCGTTCGCCTCTTTCCGCCTTAACCGCTTCGGTGGTTGCTTGTATTACAAGCATATCCCCGTCCAATAAATCCAAAAAACCAATGGGGGACTCCAATAGTTCGGAGGCGCGCAGGATGATCGTGTTGAGCACATCGTCCACGTGATGATGATTCAACAAGTCCAGTGCGATATCATAAAGCGCCGTCAGCCGTTCATTCTGACGCTTCAACGCGGATTTCATGATCCAAGTGCTCCTAGAGAATATTCTTCACTAAATACAGCTCGCCGCGCTCGAAACCGCGTTCGAGATAGTATTCGCGTGTCCCCACTGCGGAAATCACTGCCATGCGCTTGAAGCCGTTTTCTTTTGCAATCTGATCCGCTTGATGAAGGAGATTCGTTCCCAATCCGGTATGTTGCGCCGCGCCGGTTTTTTCCTCGCCAACTGGTAATGATTGCCCGTATACGTGAACTTCGCGGATCAATGCCGCGCCAACGAGATCATTCAATTGAGTCTGCGACGCATCTTTGGACGGCAATGATAAACGGATGAAGCCCGCCAGCTTATCATCAGGCGTGACGTACGAGATGAAGTGCTCTTCCGCATGATCAGCATCATATACAAGATCATCCAACTTAAGTAAAGCTAGATCAACCGGCTTGCCCTTCACTTCACGGCAGCGGATACATTCGCAGCGCGTGCCGCGTCGCTTCATTTCATCGTGGACATCCTGCCGCAGGCTCGTGCGGCGATTTCCTTCCACGACATTCGTCGAAGGAATGTCGCGGATGACGCGGTTCACGCGGCAATAGCGCGGGATGGTCGTTTTGACATCCGCGATCAAATCAATCAACTCTTCGGTGGTATATGGCTGAAACTCACCGCGTTGCCAATATTCATAAAGCTCCGCGTTCGCCAATAATTGATTCGGATAGATCTTGAGTTCATCGGGACAAAAGCCCTGCCACAGCTTCGCAAAATCTTCGCGGTCTGATTCAGGAGTCGCGCCGTGCAGGTTGGGCATCCAATGCAAAACGATTTTGAATCCCGCCGCACGGAGAAGAGCCGTCGCATGCCGCGTGCATTCCACATCATGTCCGCGCTTGTTCATCTCGAGGATGCGGTCATCCAAACTCTGCGCACCCATCTGGACTTTCGTTACTCCCAGATGTCTCAGCCAGCGGATTTCGTCCGGCGTGATCTCATCGGGCCGCGTCTCGATCACAAGACCCACATTACGATGCGATGCAGATTCGTTCAACGCTTGGACTACGTCCAAGTTCACCACTGAGTTCACAGAGTCCACAGAGTTTTCTTTTTGTTTTTCTCTGTGATCTTCGTGTTCTCTGTGGTGAGAATCTTCATTCATGGCGTCGAAGCAGCGCTTCACAAACCATTCCTGATAATCGCGGCGATACGAACTCCATGTGCCGCCCAGAATCAACAATTCGATTTTATCGGTGGGATGACCCAATGATTCCAAAGCCTGGATGCGCGACTTCACTTGCAAATACGGATCAAAATCATGTTCGAGGCCGCGCATCGCGCCCGGCTCATCTGCCAGATAGGATTTCGGCATCCGCACATCAGTGGGACAAAAAATACATTTGCCGGGACACGGATAAGGCTTGGTCAGCACCGTGACGGTCGTCACGCCCGAAAGCGTGCGCATCGGCTTCATCCGCAGACTTTCAAGCAGATGCGCATCGGCGCTCATTTCATTGTTCCGCACCATCTCATGATACGCGGCAACCAAAACATACTTTCCAAGATAGCCGCCGCCCTGGAGCGGATAATGTCGAAGCGCATCCATTACCGCGCGGCCATTGCGGATTTCGCCAATGGCCTGGCGCGCCAAAATCATCCATTCAGGCCGGATGGTATGAGTCGAAACCCATTCTTCCTGCTTCAATGATCTCATTTTGATTCCTCAGGTTTCAACACAAATTGATCTTTCACTTCTGCCAGCTCTTTATGTTTGAACAAATCGGTATGGAGTCCGCATTCGGTTTTGCCGCGTCCGGCCCAACGTCCGGCGCGATCGTCGTCGTTCAATCCAATGGCGATGGTGCAGGGTGCGCATCCGATACTGCGATAACCGCGTTCATATAACGGATGTGTTGGCAGATGATATTCTTCCATGTAAGCCTGCACATCGCGCTTCGTCCAGTTGAGCATTGGATTCACTTTCAGCAAGCCGTCGTCCTGCAATTCCAAAATTTTAGCGCGCGAACGTTCCGCAGTCTGGTCGCGTCGAATACCGCTGATCCAGGCACGCAATCCACTTAACGCTTTTTGCATCGGCTGGACTTTATGAATATAGCAACACAAGTTCGGGTCCTGCACGGGCAGGGTGCGCGTGTTCTGACGAGCAAAAATGTCCCAGCGCGAGTCGCGATACAGATCAACCACGTTAAGTTTCCATTCTTGCTGGATGTGTTCGCGAAAGATCAAGGTGTCCCAAAAATGATAGCCGGTATCCAGAAAGAAGATGCGAAGTTCTGGCAGGATGCTCACCGCCATATGCAACAGCGGCATGCTTTGCGTTTGAAAGGATGTGCTCATGGCGATATCGGGTGCGAAGGTCTCCACCGCCCATCGAATGATTTCCTGCGGCCTCTTCGCTTCGAATTGCGCCGAAAGCGTACCCACTTCACTTTGGTTGAACATGACCGAAAATTATACCCGTTATAATTAAGGCGTGAACAAAATTATCACAAAGCAGTTGCTGG
>PLNY01000472.1 GCA_003141915.1 Anaerolineae bacterium
GAACATGATGTATCCGCGCTTGTATTTGGCAAGAAATTTATTGCGCGATGACGGTGTAATCTTTATAAGCATTGACGATAATGAAGTTGACAATCTCAGAAAGATTTGCTCTGATGTTTTTGGGGAAGAAAACTTTATTGCAGATATTGCAGTTGTAAATAACTTGAAGGGGCGCAATGATAAAAGATATATTGCGCGCGCAAACGAACGACTCCTTATGTTTGTGAAATCGGACGAATTTGAGGAGTCTGGTTTACGCTTACCTGAAGAGAGATTGTCCGAGTTTGAAGAAGAAGATAATATTGGAAAATACAGGCTGCTCGGACTCAGGAAAAGAGGGGGAGCTGATACGAGAGAGTTGCGCCCAAAAATGTTTTTTGCGATTTACGTTAATCCAGATGATGGTAGTGTCTCGGTAGAGAAAACTGCCAAACATCATATAGAAGTCTGGCCTAGAAAGTCTGACGGTTCGGATGGATGTTGGCGTTGGGGATTTACTACAGTCCAGAGCCGAACAATAAGTTTGATAGGGAGGGCTGTAGGCAATGAAGGCCGATATGATGTTTTTGAAAAAGATTATTTGGAAACAGATGGAGAAATCAGACGCATAAAGCCTAAATCGGTTATGGCTGGAACAGATTACTCAACAGATGGCGCTACAAAGTCCTTCAGGGAGTTGATGCCTGATATGGATTTTTCAAATCCAAAGTCGGTGCCATTCTTGCGAGATTTGGTTTCCTATTCTACAAACGCAAGTGAAGAAGATTTAGTTTTAGATTTTTTTGCTGGTTCAGGAACCACAGCGCATGCAGTTTTTGAGCTAAACAAATTCGATGATGGGAATCGGAGATTTATTCTGATTCAATTGCCCGAACCTACTGAGGAGAAAGCCTTTCAAACCATTGCTGAAATAACTAAAGAACGCGTGCGCCGCGTCATCAAGAAATTGAATGATGCGGAGGCAGGTCAATTGCCAATGGGCGAGAAGCAAGATCGCGGCTTCCGTGTTTTCAAACTAGCAGAGTCCAATTTCAAAACATGGGATGCGTCTGCATCGAAAGACGGTAAGGCGCTTGAAAAGCAATTGGAATTGCACATTGAGCACATCCGCGATGGACGCACGAGCGAAGATATTCTGTACGAAATCCTACTCAAGAGCGGCTTCGCACTTACTACGCCGGTAGAGAAAATCGAAGTTGCCGGAAAGTCTGCATACAGCGTAGCAAATGGGGGTATGTTGATCTGTCTGGAAAAAGAACTCACGCTCGAAGTCATCCGCGCTATAGCAGAGATGAAACCACAGCGTGTTGTTTGTCTCGATTTGGGATTTGCGGGCAACGATCAGTTGAAAACCAATGCCGTGCAGATTTTCAAGAACAAAGAGATTGTGTTCAAGACGGTGTAAATGAAACTACACTTCGACCCCAATCAGCCATTTCAACTTGATGCAGTCGCATCCATCGTTGACCTATTCGAAGGTCAACCTCAGTCCGCGCCGAGCATGACTCCAATAAACGTCGGAGACTTTGGCGAGATATTTGCGGGTCAGGCGCAAACCGAATTGGGCGTGGGCAATCAGATCGTGTTGAATGAAGACAAATTGCGCGCGAATACGCGTTTCGTTCAAAATCGGAACGACATAGAAATTGCCGATCCTTCTGCCCCACTAGAAGCTTGGGAATTGTTCGACGCGCCTGCCAACGTTGCTCGTAACTGTCCCCACTTCTCGGTCGAGATGGAAACAGGCACGGGCAAGACCTATGTTTATTTGCGCACCATCTTTGAGTTGTCACAAAAATACGGTCTCCAGAAATTCATCATTGTCGTGCCGAGCGTCGCCATNNGACGCCTTCCGCAAGAACTTCACTGGCACAGATGAAGAAAAGAAAAGCAACGTCATCTACAAGGAAAGCGATCGACTTTCAGGACGCCAGCCCATCGAATTCGTGCAAGCCGCACGTCCCATCGTCATCATTGACGAACCTCAAAGTGTAGATAACACCGATAAAGCACAGGAAGCGATCAAAGCGCTCAACCCGCTTTGCACCTTGCGCTATTCAGCGACTCATACCAATCCCTATAATCTTGTTTATGAATTGGATCCGGTCCGTGCCTTCGACTTGAAACTGGTCAAGCAAATTGTGGTTGCCTCCGCTGTAGCCGACGGCGGCGCAAACGACGCTTTTGTGCGCGTCGAAAAGGTCGAATACAAAACCGGCATCAAAGCCAAACTCCGCTTTCAAGAGCAAACGAAGGATGGTCCGCGCGAGAAAGTTGCTACCGTCAAAAATGGTACTGATCTATTTGAACTCTCTAATGAACGCGCTAACTATAAGGAAGGCTTTGTTATAGCAGAGATCAATGCCGAGCCGGGCAATGAATTCATCCGTTTTGATAACGGACGCACTCTACGCTTGGGCGAAGAGATGGGCGGCATGAAAGAGGATATCTGGCGCGCCCAAATCAAACACACCGTCAAGCGTCATNNATCTCGAAAAGGAATTACAAGTGGGCGGGCGAGGTATCAAAGTCTTGAGTCTTTTCTTTATTGATCGTGTCGCCAACTATCGCGATTACGATGATAGTGGCAAACCCATCAAAGGCAAGTTCGCTTCCGTCTTTGAAGAAACACTTACTGAACTGGCGAAGGATGAACGCTTCAAAGCACTCGAATGGTTGAAGCTTCCCGTTGTCGACCTGCACAACGGTTACTTCGCCCAGGACAAAAAAGGTGTTCTCAAGGATTCTCGTGAAGGCAAATCTTCTCAGGATGATGAGGTGACTTACAACCTGATCATGAAGGACAAGGAGCGTCTGCTTTCTATTGATGTTCCTTTGCGCTTTATCTTCAGTCACTCCGCCTTGCGCGAAGGCTGGGACAATCCTAACGTTTTCCAGATTTGCAATCTGCGCGAGATGAGCACCGAGCGCGAACGCCGACAGACATTGGGCCGTGGGCTACGTTTGCCTGTAGATCAAAACGGTGAACGTGTGCGCGATGACTCGATCAACAAACTCTATGTCTTTGCCAACGAGAGCTACGAAGATTATGCCCGCGGCTTGCAAAGCGAATATGAGCAAGAAGGCGTTTCCTTTGGCAAGGTTCCTTTGATTGCATTATCCAAACTCACTCAAGTTGTGGATGAGGAAGAACGGCCCATCGGTCATGAGGCCGCGCAGGATATTCGGGCGTTACTGATCGAACAAAAATTCCTCGATGAAGACAATCGCATCCAACCGGCTTTTGAGCCGCGCCGCGCAGGCTTCAAGTTGACTCTCCCTGAAAAATGGTCCCAGCTCGAGCCTCCTGTGGTTGACCTACTTTCATCATATCTTATCGAGCATCATATCCGCCGTGAAAAACAGGAAGGCGCCAATCACTTCAAAAAGGCCGTAGCAGCCAGCCCCGAGTTTATAGAGTTGTGGAATCGTATCAAGCCTAAAACTACTTATCGTGTGGAATTCGATACCAACGAATTGGTTGTCAAAGCAGTAAGTGCCATCAAGAACATGCCGCGGATCGAGACACCTAAAATCCGAATCAGTGCTGGGCAGGTAGATGTCAAAAAAGGTGGGGTCACCTCTACTGCTTTGAATGTAGCCGAAGACAAGGTGGATTATCGCGCACGCCCCATCCCCGACATTCTGGCTTATCTGCAGGAACAAACGGAACTCACCCGCGCTACACTTGTTCGTNNACCGGTCGCTTGGACGAATTCTTCGTTGACCCGCAGCGCTTTATGGATCAGGTTGCTAATATTCTCAAATATGAACTGCACCGTCTGCTTGTAAATGGCATCAAATATGAAAAACTGGTAGTAGATGGCAAAGAAGCTGAATGGGAGATGGAGTTATTCAAGAGCGAAGAACTCANNTTAATCACTCATCACATGAATATGTGGTCTATAGTTCAGAGGTTGAACGTAAGTTCGCCGAAAAACTTGATCAGCGCGAGGATATCAAACTCTTTATCAAACTTCCCGATAAATTCATGATTGATACGCCGGTTGGAAAATACATACCTGATTGGGCAATCGTCAAACATAACGATGACACCGTCTATATGGTCCGCGAAACAAAAGGCGTCAAGAAAGATGAATTTCTCAAACTCCGCACATCCGAAGCCGATAAAATTCGATGCGGCGAAAAACATTTTGAAGTTCTTGGCGTGCCCTTCGACATGGTTACCGATGCTAGCGATGTATAGCTAGCAGAATGCTGCACAGAGCAAAGCAATGAACGAAAATGTCATTACACTCGGCGCAATCACTATTCAGCAAAGATCCGAAGAGAATTTCGAAAGCTATACAGTTAGTAGAAAGAAATCAATCGGCAGGATAATCCCCTTCCGCATCACAGACGATAGGGTTGACC
>PLNY01000352.1 GCA_003141915.1 Anaerolineae bacterium
CGCAAGAAAATCTGGTTTTGAATTTAGCGGCAGAACTCAAAGAATCAAATGTGACGGCCAACATCATTCAAGTCAAATCCATTGACGTTAATCGCGAAGGCAAAGGTACCACACCGGATGACAGTGTCACTTCGATGATGTATCTTTGTTCGGATGAAGCCAGCAAAGTCACTGGAGCGCGCATTCCGCTGTTTAAATAAAAGATTGCAATATAATAGGGCGGCTATGTTTCTAAACCAAACGAGAATCGTCTGATGTCACTGTTCGCCATTGGATTATTGCTGGCCGCTGCCGTTCTTCATACAACATGGAATCTGCTGCTAAAACAAGCGGGCGAAAGATATATAACAACCTGGTGGGCGGCGATCATTGGCTGCCTTGCTTTCACACCGGCAATTTATTTTCTCGGCTTTCCGTCACAAACAGTCTGGCATATCCTGGTCATTAGTGCGTTCTTTCAAATTGCATATTATGCTGTATTAGCCGAGGCATATAAGGATTCGGATTTCTCGCTGGTCTATCCAATGGGACGCGGCGCCGCGCCTGCGCTGATCGCAGTATGGGCGGCGATCTTTCTTCATGAACGATTCACCCTTGGCGGCTTGACCGGCATTATCGTCATCGTCATCGGTTTATTGATTGTCGGCGGAGGGGATATTTTCCAAACTCACAGCAAGCCGCACACACGCGGGATTCTGCTTGCGCTTTTGCTGGCCCTGCTGATTTCGATTTACTCCATCCTCGATGGCGTCGCCGTCAAACAAACCAACGCTCTGCCATATGTAGTTGTTCTCTTTCTCTGTGTTCCGGCGTTCACTTCACCATTGATCTTTAAACTATACGGATGGAATAAGTTAAAGGATGAATTCTCCGCTCATGGCTGGACCTTAGCCGCCATCGGCGTTCTGACGATTGGTGCTTATTCCCTGGCACTTTGGGCTTATAGCATTTCGCCGCTGGGATACGCGGGCGCGGTCCGCGAAGTCAGCGTGGTGATGGCGGCTTATGCAGGCTGGCAATTTCTCGGCGAAAAATTCGGCGGCTGGAGAATCCTCGGCGCAGTTGTGATCTTTGCCGGGATTATGGTGATTGCACTGCTGGGGTGAGCGAAAAGAATGTCGCATTCGACATATCGTTGCCCACGCTCGTTCTATAAGCCAGCAATGGCTTCGGATCATTGATATAAACCATGCGAACGATCCAGCCATCAGTTGAGGCGCCGAGCGTAGATAAATCTGCGCGGAATATCTGGTAACCGACATTGGTCATACAGCAAACAGGCGAAGAAAACGAATCAGACAGATTCCCGTTGCTGTCCACGATAAAGTCATAATCGCTTAAACTCAAATTACCTGAATCCAAAGTGGCCGTGACCTTGATCAAAATATATTCCATGTCTTGCGGCGGATTAAGGTTTTTTGTGCTGGCTTGCTGAATCAAGTAGCTCGCCTCCTGTCCCCGCACAACTTGTTGAACTTGAAGATCAAAAGTCCCGCCACTCAATGGATCGGTCAATGTGCCTTTTGCATTAAACGGAATTGGAGAATCCATTGACCCGACTTTCGGAATCGGAGACGCGGTCGGCGTATCCGTTGACGGCGGAGTCGGAGTTGCAAGCACGGGAGTGGCAACAGCTATATTGCCAAGGCTAGGAGTCGGTGTATAAGCACTTTGCGTTTGCGCAATCGCCGTTTGAATGGCGGCCTGCGATGGCGCACACGCGGAAAGCAAAATAAACGCAACAAAGAATTCAATAATCCGCTTACTCATATTAATCTCCTTCGATCAACTCTTTTGCCTGCTCCACATATGCAAGACTCTGATGGCGGAAGTACATATTGTACAACGTTGCATAATGCCCGCCCTCTTTCAACAGCGACTCATGGGTGCCTTCTTGAATGATACGACCCAATTCCATCACCACGATTCGATCCGCAGCTTTGACCGTTGAAAGACGATGAGCGATTAGAATGCTGGTGGAATTGGTCAGAATCAAATTTAATGCCTGCTGGATTTGCCATTCAGTGAACGGATCAATGCTGGCAGTCGCTTCATCCAGGATGAAGATGGCAGGACGCTGAACAAGAACGCGCATCAACGCCACCAACTGACGCTGTCCCATCGAGAGACGTCCGCCGCGCTCGCCGACTTCGGTGTGCAGCCCTTCAGGCAACGTATCCAGCCATTCGCCATCGCCAATTTTTCTTGCCATCTCCAACATTTCGCTTTCTTTAACATCCGGCACGGCATAACGAATGTTATCTGCCACAGTACCCGAAAACAAAAACGGAACCTGCGAAACAATTCCCAGCTGCTTACGATATTGCTGCAAATCAAAGGTGCGGACATCCAGGCCGTCAATCAATAAGCGACCTTCCTGAAATTCATAGAAGCGCGCAATCAATTTTGCGATGGACGATTTGCCTGCGCCGGTGTGTCCCACCAGCGCAAGATTCTCTCCGGGCTGGATGTGCAGATTGAAGTCTGAAAGAATCGGTTCNNTTGTTGAATCTGCGCCCAGAACGCCGAGAGATTCGAAATGGGCGTGACGAAACTATCGAGGCTCAAAATAAAAAGATACCATGCCCCGAGGCTGACGACGCCATGCAGGACATTGATGCCGCCGTAGTAAACGAGCGCCGCCACGAAGAAACCGGTGAGTGCATTCACTGTCGGGAAAACAATCGAAAGTACAAAGCCGCGTTGAACGTTGACGCGATATGATTGTTGATTCGATGCGTTGAAAAATTCAAAGATGCTTTGTTCCTGCCGGAAATTTTTTGCAATCGAAATTCCGCTGACGGTTTCCTTGATGGACTGATTCACTTCCGCCATGGCAATCATGCCATTACGCGTCACGCGGCGCGCCAGGTTGCGATAGATTGTGGTCAAGCCCAGCATGAACGGGATGAAAGCGCACATCAACAGCGCCATGTGCCATTCGGTGTAGAACATCACCACGCCGAGGATTAGTGCAGTTGCCAGTTGTGCGGTAACGTCGGTGACGATCACCACGAGCTGACCGAAATCATTTGTATCCGAAGTGATGCGCGAGACAATGCGTCCTGAAGAGAATTGATCGTAAAAAGA
>PLNY01000367.1 GCA_003141915.1 Anaerolineae bacterium
ACCCAAAAATTATTGCCCGGCTCCGCGTACTCGCTATCCGGTGATCTTCAAGAGCAAAAAGGCATTCAAATCACTGGTTGCCAGTCCATAATTGGTAGCAGTTAACTATATCGCCTCACTGCCAGCACCGCGTTGTGACCGCCGAACCCAAAGGCGTTGCTGATCGCCAGATCAATCTTCTTCTCGCGCGCTTTGTTCGGAATAACATCTAAGTCGCATTCGGGATCAGGAGTCTGATAGTGAATTGTCGGCGGGAGAATCCCTTCGCGAATCGCCTGCACACAAAAGATAATTTCCAATGCGCCGGTCGCGCCCATCATGTGCCCGGTCATGGATTTAGTGGAAGAGATCGGGATTTTATGCGCCAGGTCACCGAACGCACCTTTGACCGCGCGGGTTTCAGACTGATCATTCAACTGTGTGCCCGTGCCGTGTGCGTTGATATAACCGACATCTTCGGGATTGGCCATTGCAGATGCCAATGCCATACGGATCGCGGCCGCGCCGCCTTCGCCCTGTTCATGCGGCGCAGTAACGTGGAACGCGTCTGCCGTGGAACCGTAACCGGCCAGTTCCGCCAAAATACTCGCGCCCCGCGCCTTTGCGCGCGACTCCATTTCCAACACAAGGACCGCCGAACCTTCACCCATCACCAGGCCATCCCGATTCTTATCGAAAGGCTGAGGCGTCATCGAATAATCGTCATTGCGGCGCGACATCGCGCCCACGCGGTCGAAGGCCGCCACGCCAGTCATTGTGATCGTCGACTCTGTCGCACCCGCAATAGCCGCATCAATCATCCCTGAACGCATCATCATCATGGCAATGCCGATTCCATCCGCGCCTGAAGCGCACGCCGAAGCGACTGAGAAACTCGGTCCCTTGAATCCATAATCAATCGACACCAATCCCGCCCCGCCATTCGACATCAGCATCGGGATCATGAACGGGCTGACCTTGCGCGGATTATCGTTGTTGACAATCAGGACCGCTTCCTGCAAAGTGGTCAGGCCACCAATCGCCGATGAGATGATCACGCCAATCCTTCCGGCGTTTGCTTCGGTGACTTCCAAGCCTGAAGACTGAACCGCTTCTTTTGCCGCGGCCGCGGTCAACTGCTCAAAGCGGTCACGCCGCCGTGCTTCCTTCGCATCCATATAGTTTGCGGGATCGAATCCTTTGACCTCCGCTGCGATATGTATCAGCAACGACGAAGAATCAAACATCGTGATCGGCCCCACGCCGGACACACCCGCCGTCACGTTCTTCCACGTTTCGGCAACTGTCAGGCCAAGCGGATTGAGCGTTCCCATTCCCGTAATGACAATTCGTTCCATGAATTCACTCCTCTATGAAAGATACTTTAATCCCGAACCCGTCAATACAACGACAACGGGATCCGGTAAAGTTAAAATCGATTCTTCCAACGCGTGCCACGCCAGCGCCGACGTTGGCTCTACATAAAACCCCAAACGTGCCAATGCGTCACGCCCGGATAAGATAAACGCTTCATCCACCGCCACAAAGCGGCCTCCGCTTCGACGCGTCATCTCCACGACAGCTTCTGCGCGCACCGGCCAGCGATTGCGGACTCCTTCTGCAATCGTCGGAGACTCTACCACATCATTCATCGTTCCGTTTTTCCACAATGCATACAACGGCGCGCAGGCGCTGGCTTGCACTCCGATCATCATCGGCAACTTTTGAATTTTATCAGCGAGTAATAAAGCTTCAAAGCCGCGCGCCATACCAAGCAGAAATCCGCCCTGCCCAGCCGGGAGGATCACAGCGCCGGGACTTCGTCCAAGCTGTCCATAAATTTCATAAGCACATGTTGCATAACCCGGAAGGTTGAACGGCAAATAGGCATGACTCGCATAAACCATTCCCGCCTCCGCGGCCTGCATCACAGCCTCCGAGGCTTTCGAGCGCGGACCCTGAATCGGAATCAATTCCGCGCCATATGTCTCGATTTGCTTTCGTTTTGGACCCGAAGCTGAATCAGGAACATAGACGCGCGCTTTGATTCCAGCGCGCGCCGCGTACGCTGCGAACGACGCACCCGCATTGCCGGACGAATCTTCGATGGCTTCTTTAACTCCGCGTGAAGCCAGAAAAGAAATCAAAGTAGATGTGCCGCGATCTTTGAAAGATCCACTTGGATTCAAATATTCGCATTTGAAATAAACTTCGCGCCCCAAAACTTTTGCGGATAATAATGGAGTATTGCCCTCGCCTAATGTAATCCGGTTTAAGGTTGAAGGTTTAAGGCTTAAAGTTAAAGGCTCAAGATCATCAAATAGTCCCCCGCAGTTGGGGCATTTATATGGCGCGCCAGAATTTGGATACGGCTCGCCGCAAGCAATGCAAGCGATTTTCATTACTCACCCGCTTTGGGAATGTACTCGCCTTCCACCCAAAATTCGCCATCGGGACCGACTTCTTTTTTCCAGATCGGGACGATTTCTTTAAGGCGGTCAATGCCGTAGCGCGCCGCCTCGAAGACTCCGGTATCGCGATGCGCGGCAGTACAGGCGATCAACACCGTCGGCGTTTGCGGATAAAGTTTTCCGACGCGTTGAACAATGGCGATCCCTTCAACGCTTGACCATTTCGAGCGAATCTCTTCGGCGACTTGTCTCATCTTCGCTTCTGCCATTGGCACATAGGCTTCGTATTCGAGATACGCCGTCTCATGTGGGTCATCACGAGACGTTACACCTCGCACCATGCCAGTGAAGATCGCTGCCGCGCCTGTTGTTGGCAAAGTAATTTTTGCAAGCAAATCATTAAGATTGATTTCTTCTTCGGTGATGAAGAAGATGGTTGGAAATTTTATGGTTTGCATTTTCAACATCATCCGCCGCTGACCGGCGGAAACAATGCCACTTCCGCGTTTTGCGGAATCGCCGCTTCGTCAAATGAATATTCTTTATTGACCGAAACCAATATGGTTTTCATCGATTCTTTAAGGTTGGGGTAATCGCTGGAAAGTTTATCTTTCAACGCCTGCACGGTCATACCGGCAGGAACTTCAAGCTCAACAGATTTCATCCCGGTGCGGTCACGAAGCGTGGCGAAGAACAATACCTTTATTTTATTCATTGACCACATCGCCTGACCGGCCGCCATGCTTTTCAACCAGGCGTATGTTTTGAATATACATCGTTTTCTCGGCGGCTTTCGCCATATCATAAACGGTCAGCGCCGCAACCGAGACCGCGGTCAACGCTTCCATTTCGACGCCGGTTTTGCCGGTAACTTTTGCAGTTGCAGTGATCAGCACGCCCGGCAAAGAATCGTCGAGCGCAAGATCAACATCCACTTGGGTGAGCGGCAAAGGATGACATAACGGAATCAAGTCCGAAGTCCGTTTTGCGGCGGTGATGCCTGCGATCTGAGCAACAGTTAACACATCGCCTTTTTTGATCTGTCCCGCGCGAATCAAATCAAGCGTTTCTTTCTTCATTTTCACTTCGCCCTTTGCAATCGCAATCCGCGCAGTATCCGGCTTGGCGCTGACATCCACCATTTGTGCGCGGCCGCCTTCGTCGAGATGAGTGAGTTTATTTGGCATGTATAAATTATAACCGCCTCACGTCATTGCAAGGAGGGCGATATTCCCAACAAAGCAATCCCCTCCTTGAAACTGGAGATTGCTTCGCTGTGCTCGCAATGACATATGCGAATGATATAATCCAGCCACTATGGACAACTTGTTAGGGCGACAGACGAATTATACGGTTCACACGCCGGTATATGAAGGGCCGCTCGATCTATTGCTTAATCTCATCGAGCACGCCGAGTTGGATATTACAACCGTTTCACTGGCGATGGTCACAGATCAATACCTTGTTTACATTCACGGATTGGAGCAAGCGCGCCCTGATGAAATTTCCGCGTTCCTCGTCATCGCCGCAAAATTGTTGCAAATCAAATCAGAAGCGTTATTGCCGCGTCCGCCGGTGCATGAACCGGGTGAAGAAAATATCGGCGAGGATCTGGTCAGACAGTTAAGGCTATACAAGCGATTCAAAGAAATCGGTGGATGGTTAATGGAAAGACAAGAGCAGGGCTTGAGAACTTACTTGCGCGTCGCTCCGCCGCCGAAAGTGGAGCCTAAGCTCGATTTATCGGGACTCACGCTGAATGCTTTGGTCGCTGCGGCAGAATCAGCGTTTGCAAAAGGCAAAGACAAGGAACCGCTTGCGTCAGTAATTGCCGCGCCGAAGATCACCATCCGAGAAAAAATTGATCTGATATCCAAAATATTGAAACAGATTCAACACACATCGTTTCGCGGCTTGTTGGGAGACAGCCCTTCGCGCCTCGAAATCGTGGTCACATTTTTGGCCCTACTCGAACTGGTCAAACGCTATCGCGTCGAAGCGCGGCAGGAGGGATTATTCAGCGACATCGAGATTGATCGTCTCGAAGGCTGGCAGGATGATGAAGAGATCGAGTTGGAATTCGAATAGAGCAAGTTGCGCGATTTATAAAACTTTATCGCACACCGAAAGCACAGACTCAAACCTCGCTAATGCATCATCAATCACTTCATCTGAATCCGCCATCGACGTATACATGCGTGAACCAGCCAGCGTGACCAATCCTTCTGCCATGTANNCATGTGCTTGCGTGGATTAACTTCTCTCAACAAACGAAAGATATTCTTGAAATCAAGAAGCATCGTGCCGGATGTTTCAAGATGGACGATCGAGCCTTGATTGTATGTGACAAATGGCAATCCGTATTTCTCGATGATTTGATTCAAGCCCTTTGTCAATCGGTCGCCCGCTTTTCCCGCAACAACCGGCGCATTCGTTCGTTCCATTTCAAGCAAAGAATAATAACCGGCCGCGCACGAAAGCGGATTCGCTGAAAGAGTCCCGCCGACATATGCGCGATCACCGGTCCCGCCGATACCCGCCGCAACACTCAGAATCACTTCGCGCCGTCCGCCCACG
>PLNY01000387.1 GCA_003141915.1 Anaerolineae bacterium
GATGCCTTGTTTGCTATGCTCGAAGATTTTCTGCAATGGCAACCGATTGTTCCATCTTCGCCGCGCGCACTGGCGAAACTACTAGCTCCTATTTGCCGCCTGTTACGCACAGATGTACTCAATGCCTTGCAAGACCCCAATTCCAATTTGAGTAGTCTGGTAAAAGACTGGCGTATATATTTATTTCCAGAGTCAGATGACCCCACTTGTGCTGACGCTTACGCACAGACCATCACATACACTTTGCTTTTAGCGCGTTTGACGGGTGAGGAAACGCTTACTGTTCCTGGCGCGGTACAACAAATTCGTGCTCATCATGCCTTTCTTTCCGATGTTCTCAAAATACTCGGTGATGAACACGCCCAACAAGGCATTGAAATGCCTATTCAGCTTTTGGAACGATTGATCGCCGCTGTTGACCTTGTTGCCCTCCGCCGAAAGAGTGAAGACGATCCGTGGTTATATTTCTATGAAGACTTCCTTGCCGAATACGATCCAAAGCTTCGTAACGACAGAGGCGTTTATTACACGCCCATTGAAGTGGTTCAAATTCAGGTGCGTCTTGTAGCACAACTTCTCGAAGAGAAATTTAACGCGCAGTTCTCATTTGCAGATGAGAAAGTTATAACGCTTGATCCCGCCGCTGGCACAGGCATGTATCTTTTAGCCGCATTGGAACATGCGCTCGATCAGGTGGAACGCTCGCGCGGAGTTGGAATGCGCCAAAACGCCGCGGCACAAGCCGCAAAGAATATGCACGGCTTTGAAATCATGGTCGGACCTTATACGGTGGCGCACTTGCGACTGGCACAAGCATTTAATTCCGAGGGAGCCGCGCTTTCAGATGATGGAGTCCAAATTTATTTAACTGATACTCTTGAATCACCAAATGCGCCGCGGCTCGAACCGCCTTTCATGTATAAAGGCTGGGAACGTGAACACAACCGCGCCCGAAGAGTAAAGAAAGAAACACCGGTTTTGGTTTGCATGGGTAATCCGCCATACAACCGCCAGCAGATTGACACTGAAACTGAAGGAAACATCAGGCGCAAAGGCGGCTGGGTACGTTATGGAGAAAGCAATAGCGGAAAGCCTCTGTTAGAGGATTTTCTTGCGCCCCTGACTGCTCTTGGTTTGGGTGTACATGCCAAGAATCTTTACAATGATTACGTTTACTTTTGGCGTNNTGAAAATAACAAACACGGCATCGTCAGTTTCATTACGGCTTCTTCCTATTTGCGCGGGCCTGGATTTGTGGCCATGCGTGAATATATGAGGAAAGCCTTTGACGAACTTTGGATCATCGACCTCGAAGGCGACAACATCGGCGCGCGCAAGACAGAAAATGTTTTCAATATTCAATCCCCCGTAGCCATCGCAATTGGAGTTCGTTATGCGGAAAATAAAGAGAACGAATTAGCGAAAGTGCACTATGTCCGCGTCGAAGGTACGCGCGAGGAAAAACTAGCCCAGCTTGGAGCAATCAAGAATTTCAATGATTTTGAATGGCGCGAATGTCTGCCGCGTAGTAACGATCCGTTTCTACCTGTGAGCCAAACTAACTATTGGAAGTTGCCATTACTAACCGATTTATTTCCGTGGCAAGAGAACGGAACAAAGTTGGGAAGAACATGGCCAATTGCGTCTGATAAATATGTTCTTGAAAATCGCTGGAAACAACTCCTTAAAAGCCCGAACCGAAGGAATATGTTCAAGGACAGTCCAACAGGTCGTAAACAACATCAATCTGCGCCTGCTTTATCTTCTAGTACTGGCACATTGCCACCGATTGCAAAACTACCATCTGATGCCAAAATTCCACATGTGATACGTTATGCTTACCGAAGTTTTGACAGGCAATGGTTGATTGCAGATGGACGTTTGATAGATAGACCAAGTCCAACGCTTTGGCGCGCCCATAGTGACCGTCAATTGTATTTAACGAGTTTGCTTACAAAGGTTATTGGCATCGGACCTTCTGGGATTGCTACGAATCTAATCCCTGATCTTGACCATTATTGTGGTCGAGGTGGAAAAGATGTTATCCCTCTCTGGCAAAACGCCAACGCCGATTTGCCTAATCTCACGCAGGGCGTCCTCGAAAAACTGCGAAGCGAATATGGCAAGTCGATTTCACCAGAAGAGTTCTTTGCTTACACCTACTCCGTATTATTCACGCCGCGTTATGTACAACAATTTTGGGATGAACTTTCCGTGCCGGGAGTGCGTTTACCTATCACAAAAGATGCCATGCTGTTTGAAAACACAGTCAAACTCGGAAAGCGATTGATCTGGCTTCATACCTATGGCGAGTGGTTTATTCCGAAGAATGAAAAGCAAGGTCGTGTATCACAAGGCAAGGCACGTTGTAAAGTTGCCGTGCCAAATAAAAAAGAAGAGTATCCTGAATCTTTCCACTATGATGAAGCAAAGCAGGAATTGCACGTCGGCAGGGGTATCTTCAATAACGTCCGCCCTGAAGTTTGGAATTTCAGCGTTTCGGATTTACAAGTCGTTAAGTCGTGGTTGGCATATCGCATGAAAGAGCGCTCTGGCAAAAAGTCCTCACCGCTGGATGAAATCCGCCCCGAAACTTGGACATTTGATAATGAACTACTTGATTTGCTTTGGGTACTCGATAATACGGTTGATCTGCTTCCCGAAATCAACCAGAACTTCGAGCGTGTGTTGAAAAGCGATTTATTCGATGCAAACGATTT
>PLNY01000007.1 GCA_003141915.1 Anaerolineae bacterium
GGGACGACGGGCAGCCCGTGGAAAGCAGCGAACCGCGCGTTGGTCACGGCGCTTATGAAATGCGTTTTTCGACAAGCAAGGCCTCTTGCTCCAAACCCGCATTCGATTCATCAATCAGGTCAACAACCTTGTGAATGGACGGATGGTTGGATTTGCGAAGCTCCATGAGCATCCGTTGATTTTTGACATCTCCAAGCAATGCGCCTTTGGAATGGCTGCGAAACAGTGCTTTCAAGTTGTTCGGAGTAAAAAGCGAAACAGCTTCGCCAATTCGCTCATAAAGACGGAGAAATTCCGTAAGACCGAGCGGGTCGTAATCAGGAAGGTGAAGAATTTTCAATCCGGCTTTGGCATTGGAAGCAAGCCAAGCGAGAAATCGGTTTGAGCAGCGTCCGCCTGTGTAAATCGCCAGAGCAAATTCCAGCCCCATACTTTCAAACGCGTGAAATACCGCTGGGTTTTCGATGAGTAAACATCCACCCCGCAAGCTGAATGACGTTTCGTCGGTGAGGGCGAACGCGAAAACACCATTCTCTTCAGTCGAGCGTGTTGTTTCAATGGTGATGCCATCGCGAAGCAATATTCCGTCACGCTTGCTACGGATGCAAATGATCTCCGGCAGGTTGCTTGGGAGAGCCTTTGTGTCGCGGAATTGTGCAACCGCGAGAACTCGGCTCGAATTGGAATTTTCATCGAGTGGTGTGGCAGGAAAGTGTTGTTGAAACCAGCGTTGAAATCCAGGCGGGTTCACAACCACAAGCCGCTGTCCTCCTGCTGCCTTTTCGCGGCGAATGACTTCACTATCAAAGAGCGGTTTGAGCGCAATTACCAGTGATCTTCCACAGGCCGAATAAGGCAATACTCCCTTTTGCAGAAGCTGAAGACATGCCCCGCGATGCTTGGGCTGAATTTTGAATTTCATGTTTCGCCGGACTCGGCTTTGGACTTTAGGCTCAAGCGTTGGACATCAGTAAGCACAACGCGGCCACGGCTGTTTGGTTCGAGAAAATAGCACGCGTCCACCTCGCCAACTGCGCTTGGTGCGGCGGTGATGGCGATGAAACCAAGTTTTTTCGCCGTTTGAAGAACTGCGCGACGATTTGTGGGATCGAGCTTTTCCACTTCGTCCAAAAAAAACGGGATGGCAACATCGTCTTTATGCAACAGGCTTTTTAGGACGAGCAAATTGAACAGCACTTTGATGGTCACGGTCGTTCCGTCTGATTCGACTTGGTGAAAGTCGGCATATTTTTTGGTTTTTCCATCAGCCCTCGTGACGGTTACGCCAAGGGTGAACAGGTCGGCGATTCGCGTGATTGGGTTTCGCTCCATTTTCGTCCGCACGCGATCAAAAACCCGGTCAAGTGACGTCGTGTCATCCATCAGGTTCAGTTCATCAATAGCAGCAAGACGTTCGATGAGAGAAACCTCGTCTGATTGACGTTCGATAGTGAGCTTGACGGCCTTCAAATCTGAAACTTTCACATGAGCCAGTTCCCGGTTCAATTTGTCCTTGGCGCTTTCCACCAATCGCAAGTCATGCAACACCGCGTCGAAATTGCTTTTAAGCCCGTGGATGTGGCTGTTCCATCTGAGTTGTAGCGCTTNNGTCGAGTTCCTGTTCCAAGGAACGAATGGTTTCCGCTTCATTATTGCTCTTGTAGCGGTCTGCAAACACTCCGAGCCTGCCAAACGTCGTGTCCAACTGGCGGGTGAGTTCCGACTGATTGTCGTATTCGTGCAAATAATAGGAAACGGCACTGTCAAAATCCTGCGGGATTTCTGCATCTGCTCTGGGGCTGGCATTAAAGATGGCAATCTTTCTGTAACATTCGTCGTAACGAATCAAGACCTGCCGGTATTGCTTTTCAATATCCGCCTTTTGATTGCCAAATTTAATGAGATCTTCCCGGTGGCTTTGCTGTGCAGTATCCAAATCAGCGATTGTCTTGCCTACCGCGACAATTGTCGCTTCAAGTGCCGCAACTTTACCGCGCCATTCCTTTTCGTTGGCAAGGTCGCCTTGGAATTGCTTATAGGCCGACAATTTGTCCGTTTGTGTCTGCTTGTCTACTTTCAGCTTTTCAATTTTGATCGCCAGTTCGTCGCGTTTCGTCACCGCCTCTAACAGGGCAGTCAGGCGCTCAACATTTTTCTTTGCTCGATCCAATTCCTTTTCCAGCGCTTCGACGTTTTCAAATCTGGACAACAAATCGGGTTGCGGCCCAAGGCGGATGGTCATGAAATCATCCTGATAAACACCCGTTGAAATCCTTCCCGCGAGTTGTTTCAATTTCACGACAACATCCTTTTGGTTTGTGAACGTGATGCCATTGCGTCCAACCGGCAGACCCAGGAGATTTGGATTCAAAACGCCAAACAATCGCGAAATTTCCTCGTCGGTGAAGTGCTCGCGTAGGGATGTTACGGCCAGCCGGCTAAATTGCTGAATCGAAGCAGCAGTAGTTGTGACTTTGCTTTCGGCGGCAACAAGCTGGTTCTTAACCGAATCAACGGTTTCGTTAGAAGCCTCCTGCTGACGAGTGAGCAGACTGTTAAGCTGGCGCTCGATGTTTTCCAGACCGGCCTGTTCCAATGAAAAGGAAAATGCCGAGTAGAACTTTTTGTGCTTATCCAAATCGTCCAGCTTTGCTTGGATTGGGGACTGCTCGCGCAGCAACTGTTTTTCTTCATCCCGCTTGGTTTTGAGGGAAGCCTTGGCTTTTGCTTCTGCGCCGGTCGCGCTCTGGATTTTCTCATCCAAGGCTGCGATTTGCTGTGAATGGCTTTCATCAAACGCCTTTTTCCGCGCTTTCAGATTTTCCCACCGGTAGTTGATTTGACCCCACAGCACTTGGCGGTCATTGAAAACTTGAATCAATTGCTGCACTTTCTGTTGGTGAGACTTGAATTGTTTGAGATCGTCGCGCTCCCGCCTCAATTGCTCGTATTCTTCGCCGAGAATGCGCCGCGCATCAACAGCAACATAATCGGTTGGTAAATCCGCCAGCATCAAAAGCCGTTCCCGCATCTGATCCTGTGTAATGTTGGCGAGGTTGAGCAAATTTTTGAGCGTGTCGCGGAAGTCAGAGAATTTTTCCCCATCCTTTAGGGCGACAATTCCCAAGCCGTTGCTGCGTTGCCCCACACCGGATAACAGAACCGCGCGGTGTTCCGCCGGTTTATTGAGCAATTGAAAATCCTTCTCGGCAAGCAACGCGCTGATTTCTTTGGGATGACGAATCCGCCCATCGTCACCGAGAAAATGCTCTCGCTGGAATGGGCCAAGGTAAAAGAATCGTTCGGGGTCTGCCCCGGATGTTTTGCTCGCTCCACGCCAGCCAATCACGGCCAGACCACGCAAAGTCTGACATTCAAAGAGCACATAGCTGTGCTCGCTGCTGAAGTAATAATCCAGCGTTTGGTCAAATGTGTAACCCTCAAACGTCATGCGTGACCGCTCGTCAATGTATAGGAATTGAAGGGTGTTGATCAGTGTCGTCTTGCCGGAATTGTTCGGCCCGACAATTTGAATCGCACCATCAAGCAAAACCTCGGCATACTCATACTTGCCTGCATTGATGAGAATGATTTTTTTAGGGCCGTTACGCATTGGCGTCATCCTCGCTTTCCTTTGCCTGATTCAGACCCGAAACTTGAATAGGGCTTACTTCGCTTGCGGCCTTTCCAGATTGTTCGGCCAGTTCGAGGCACTTGCTCAACATCCGGTGAAACGGTCGTAAAAACCGGAATTCATCCTCGGCAACCCATTTTGCCCAGCCCACATTCTTGAGATAATGAATGACCTCCCGTAATCCGGCGAAATCGGTGATCCCAACTTGTTCAAGCCTGGCCCGATAGCTGTCCAGAGTGAAATGAGGAAGCCCACGAAGCGTGAAAGTTTCGGAAAAGAGCGTCGGCTCAACCGGCAATCCGCGATTGGCAATGTTATCAATCAAAATAAATGAAAACACCGCGATTTTTGCCAAACGCGGGGAAGCAGTATCCTCTGCTTCGGGTTCAAAATAGAAAAAGTCGTGCTCGTGTTTGTGCAGCGTGAAACCGAGTCCAGCGAAATAGTCGGCGTAATCGTCATAACGCTCACCATTAAGCGCGGCGTAGATTACGTCGTCCTCTGGCGAGATGTGATAGCCATTTTTCAGCTTCTCAAAGATTTCCCGAAGATGATCTGGATAATTCATTTTGAGATGGCCTCCAATCGCACAGGTTGAGCGGAAATCACATGATGGGCGGTTTCGTAATTCTGCGTTTTATCGGGTGTAAAACGGGCGCGGAAATGCTCGTAAAAAAACAGCGTTGAAAAGCCTGCCAATAGCTGCGGTGTGTCGAATTCGGGATAGCGGGTTGTGAGCCAATCAAGCAGATTGCTGACAGGAAGGTCTTTGGCAATTTCGTCCGGCAGGGTATTAAGCCAACGTCGATGCTCTAGCGCCGCAGAGGTTTTTCCATCGTGGTCAAAATTGATTGCCGGTGGCGGGACGGGAGGATTATTTAACAAACGCTCAATCGCGCCAGCAATTGCTTTGTCACTAAAAGCCCCCTNNTTTTGTTGCGTCCATTCCTCGAAATTGCCCAACCGTAGGCGATCCAGCGCAAAAGCTGCGCCGGTAGCAAGATTGCTTGAACGGGCAAGGGATCGGTAAAGAGGAGAGATTTCTTTGCCGGATTGTTCAAAGACGTTGAGGGCGTGTCGCTTTGCGAGCCGAAGCAAACGCAGATTTCTTTCCACCGTGCCGACCGAAATCACCAGGGAATTTACACTCGCGTGTTCCAGCACCTCCTCTACTTCAGCAAACGTCGCTTGCATCGCTCCGTCCACGCGGATTACATCAATCATCGGCGCGATATATTGTTGCATCCACCAGACGATGCGCTGGTATTTTTCCCGAACCGATGCCGGCCGCTTGTCGGTTTTGAAACGCGCAACCTCGCCAAGCACGCTGACATGCGTAGCAGCGACGTCGTCGTGCAAGCGTCGTAGCGTTTGGGTGATATCGCTCAACGCCAAGTCGGCGATTGTCGGGTCGTCCGCGTTCAGCGCGCCGCGCAGTTTCTGTGCGAGTTTTTGAAGTTCATTGACGTAGCTCTGGACGGTTTCCGCCGACGCCGGTTTTGCTTCCTCCAACAAATAGCGAAGAATTCCCCGCACGGGTTCGGCCATCAGAAAATACTGCTCGGATTGGTCTGCCGAAACGAGAA
>PLNY01000249.1 GCA_003141915.1 Anaerolineae bacterium
CGCGCCGATGATTGCTATCTTCATTAGTCTCCGATTCTAAACACAACGGACACAAAGTCCACAAAGTTTTCTTACCTTTGAGTCCGTAGTGCCCTTTGTGTTTAAGTTTCTGCTTCTGCACGAAGCGAATCGTTCCACTTAATTCCTTCATGCGTCAGATAATATGCGCCCAATAATGTGATGGGTAACCAAAGCGCAACATGCAATACCAAAGTGTATCCCGCGGCCGTGGCCTGATCGACTCCATAAGCAACTAACACGGCAATGCCCGGCGCGTCGAATGTGCCGATATATCCCGGTGCGGAGGGAATCGTCGTCGCCAAGTTGACAATGCCATTCATCAACATCAGCGCAAAAAACGAAACACTGAAATTGAAAGCGTGCATCACGAGCCAGTATTTGCTGGTTTCAAGCAGCCAGATGACAAGAGACGTAAGAAACACCATCAGGATCGTGAACGGCGAACGCAATGAAGCCAACCCGTCGAGAAATTTATGCATCAACGCGCTGGTCTGCTGACGAAAGCGCTGAGGCATTAAACGATCAATGAACCATTGACCAACTTTGATCGTGATCTGCGGAAACATCGCCGCCAGCAAAAAAAGGATCAACGCGCCGAAAAAAAATCCGGTGCCGATCACGGCGACCTGTTGGATGTTGCCGACAAAACCCGATTGTCCCGTTAGCGTTGCAAGTTCAGGCAAATTGACGAAAACAAATCCCAACATCACCACGCCGTCGAAGATGCGCTCGACGATGATGGTCGCGAGCGAAGCGGAAATGGATACATCTTCTCTTCTCTTCAAGATCACGGCGCGCAACACTTCACCGGCGCGTGCCGGATAAATATTGTTGCCCATATATCCAATGGTCGTGATTGGGAACATGGTTTTCGTCGGAATATTTTTAATCGGCCTAAGCAGATAATGCCACCGCCACGCCCGCACCCACACCGCGACAAAATAAACCGCGACGCCGGGCACAAGCCACCAATAGTTTGCAGTTTTTACCACTTCCCAGAACTGGCCCAACTGCAGGCCGCGCAGCGCCAACCAGATGAAAAGGACACTGATCAGAACTCCAAGCCAGAATTGCCATTTTTTCATAAGATGATTTTACCAGAGTAAAAATCCAATCACCTGCCAATATTATAGATGAATGAGACCTGATATTTTATGCAAAGGAAAATATATGAAGCGGGTTATAATGCCCAAGGATATTATGACAAAAACAATTCATCGCTTCATCCTGATGTTTCTTACGGCCGGCCTGCTTTCTTCATGCATCCCGTTCTTTTCAAAAAGCAACCGTCCCAATTTCATCGTCATCATTTCCGATGACCAGAGTCACGACAGCACGCAATTCATGCCTCAAACGCAGTCGGTGATCTTTGATCAGGGCGTGAGGTTCGCACAGGGATTCGATACCACGCCGCTATGCTGTCCGAGCCGCGCCAGTATCTTCACCGGCCTGTATGATCACAATAACGGCGTAGAAACCAACGAAGACAAACTCAACGATAAGTATCAAACCTTCATCATGGCACTCCATAAGAACGGCTATTACACCGGTCTCGTGGGAAAATATTTGAACAGCTGGCTCGGCGAACCCAGGCCGGAATTTGATTCCTGGGTTTCATGGCCCGGGAGCGTAGCTTCATACAAAGATCCGAATATCAATGTAAATGGCGTGTGGGGCGTTCATACCGGTTACGTTACCGATATCGAGAACCAATATGTGATGCAGTTTTTGGACCAGGCCTCCAAGCAGAACAAACCGTTCCTTTTGGTCTACGCCGCGCGCGCGCCGCACGCACCGGCAAGTCCGGCTCCGGAATATGCAAATCTTTTACAAAACCTGCCTCCATATCGTCCGCCCAGCTTTGACCAGGCGGATGTTTCCAACATGCCGAGTTCCATTTCCAGCATTCCTCCGATGTCGGCGAAAGCGATTGCGAACAATGACGCTTTTCGCCGCCATCAACTCCTGACGTTAATCTCGCTGGATAATAATGTGGGAAACATCGTCACCAAACTTCAGCAGATGGGCCGGCTCGATAACACGGTGATCTTTTATATTTCGGATAACGGTTTGCAGTGGGGTGAGCATCGATTGTCATCGGACAAAGCCGCGGAGTTTGAAGAGTCGATCCGCGTTCCATTCGCCATGCGATATCCTCCGCTGATTTCGAAACCTTACGTGGAGAATCACCTGGTTGGCAACATTGACATTGCCCCGACGATCTATGATCTGGCAGGTCTTCCCATTCCATCCAACATGGACGGAATGTCGCTCGTGAAACTACTGAAGGGCGAACCGTGGCGCGATAACATCTTAATTGAATCGTGGCCGGAACGCGGCTATTGGGCCGGCATCCGCACCGATCACTTCGTTTACGTCGAAACGGAAAACGATATGTCGGAGTTTTATAATTTGCAAACCGACCCGTTCGAGGTGAACAATCTAATCAAAGATCCCCAATATCAATCCGTGATTGCGGATTTGAAAGCGAAACTTCAAGTAGAAAAACAACCTCATTCTCCCTGATGAACCATGAATCTTAACGAATCCGCTCCCGACTTTGAACTGCCCGATCTCCACGGAGCGTTTCATTGCCTGAGCGATCATCGCGGCAAAATCGTCATCGTAAATTTTTGGTCGTGCGAATGTCCGCATTCCGAACGTACCGATCAAGCTCTGACAGCAATGTCCGTTCAATGGGCGGAGAATGTGGTGATGTTGTTCATCGCGTCGAATCGAAGCGAAACCATTCCAGGCATGGAAGAGGCCTCTAAAGCGCGCGGCCTGCCCCTCGTCCTAGTCGACGCGGATCACTTCGTCGCGGATTTATACGATGCGCAGACCACGCCGCACGTCTTCGTGATTGACCGGAACGGAATCCTGCGCTATCGCGGCGCGGTGGACGATGTGACGTTTCGCCAGCGCAAGCCCACCCGCTTCTTTCTCGACGAGGCGGTGCAGGCTTTGCTCAAGGGGCATTTACCCGCGCCGGCAGAGACTCCCGCTTATGGCTGTACCATCGTTCGGGAAGTATGACGGTTTTCTTTTTACTCAAGAAGCAGTAGAATTCGACTGTGATTGAACCAGAAAGATTGACACCATTTCTAAAAAAGATTCACCTCTTCCACGGCTTAAGCGATGAACAGCTGGGAACGGTTGCCGCGCAACTTACAGATGAAAGCCAGCAGGCAGGGACTACTGTTTTTACCGAGGGGATGCAGGGCGATACCTTCTATTTGATTTTTAGCGGAAAGGTTATCGTTTTTCGGAATCATCATAAGAAAAAAGGAGACGAAGAGGAGGAACAACAGCTCGCCGTCCTGTTTGCCGGAGATTACTTCGGGGAAGAAGCCCTGTTGACCAATCAAAGACGCAATGCTGGCGTTCGCATTGAAGAGGAAGCAATTCTATTGAGTCTGCCTCGCGCGAAATTCCTCGAATTGTTGAAAAAGATTCCCCAAATGAAACCGAACTTTGAGATTTCGGTGGAGAGCCGCAAGCTGTCGCGCCGATTGCAATTCAAATGGGTGCGTTCCGACGAGGTCATCTATTTTCTGGCGCGCAAGCACATTATTCTTTTCTTTCAAGCCGCACTTGGACCCCTGGCAACTTTTTTCATTCTTGCTTTCATTTTGAGCATCGCTTTTTTGTTTTTGCACTTCTTCTTTTTGCTATTGATCATAGCTATCCTTGGAATATTTTTGGGCGTCGTTCTGCTGTGGGAATGGGTCGATTGGGGAAATGATTATTACATCGTGACCAACCAGCGCGTGATTTGGCTGGAAAAAGTAGTCGGCCTCTATGACAGCCGACATGAATCTCCGCTTCCCATGTTACTTTCCGTCAGCACAGAGACTGAGCCGCTGGGCCGCTTTCTGGATTATGGAAGCGTTATCATCCGTACGTTCGTGGGGCGCATTGTCTTCCATCATGTGGCCCATCCCTTTGAGGTGGAAGCATTGGTGAAGGAACATCAGAACCGCGCTAAAGAAGGCTCGCGGCGCACAGAAATAGATGCAATGAAGAAGGCGCTGACCACGCGCATGAACCCAAATCTGGAACAGACCTTGCCCTCTTCTCCGCAGTCTCCGTCAACATCAAAGGCAAAAAAGAAAGAGGCATCTGCGCGGCAGGAGGGTATGTTCGCGAATCTCTTCAAGCTGCGATTTGAAGATAAAGAGATCATTACCTACCGCAAGCATTGGTTTGTATTGCTCCAGCAATTATGGCTACCAACTGCATTATTGTTGGGCATATTGGCAGCGCTGGGAGTTGGAATTTATTATTTATATTTCACCTCTGCTTCAATTGCTCCAACCGTCAGTTCTGAACGGGAAACCCTTTTCGTTATTGTGCCCTTCGCATTCCTCGTGGTGCTTGGCTGGTGGATTTATCAATATGTGAACTGGGCCAACGACATTTATCAAGTCACTCCCGATCAAATTCTGGACATCGAGCGAACGCCATTGGGACGTGAAGATCGTACGGCCGCCCAATTGGAAAGTATACTGGCTACCGAGTATGAACGACGAGGCGTCCTCGGAATTCTGCTCAACTACGGCAAAGTTCATATCACGGTCGGCGGCTCGAAGATGACATTCCATGATGTGTTCGATCCTATTTCCGTGCAACAGGATATTGACCGCCGCAGGATGGCGCGCAATGCCGCAAAAGAAGAAACCAGAATCAAAGCGGAGCGCGAGCGGCTAGCCGATTGGTTTCTGGCTTACAATGAGATCACCAAACCCGAGAACGAAAAAAACAACGAGTCCGACCAAAAGTAAAATCGGAACATTTCATTTTAGAGGCATCGTATCATGGCATTACGTACTATTGTTACTCTCCCCGAACCAGTGCTATATCGCAAAGCGCGGCCCGTCACAAAATTTGATAAGACTCTTCAGACTCTCATTGACGATATGATCGACACCATGCGCGACGCGCCCGGAGTTGGGCTGGCCGCGCCGCAGGTGGGAATCTCTGAACGATTGATCGTCGTCGAGTATGCGGATCAACCTGATGAAGCAGAAGGCGAAGAGCATAAGGAAGTCAAGCCCAAACTTTACGTCATGATCAATCCTGAGATTGTAAAGTCGTCCGAAGAAACTGTAATGGGCATCGAAGGCTGTCTTTCCGTTCCTGGTTTGGTCGGCGAAGTGGAACGATTTGAGGAGATTCAGGTCAAAGGTCTGAACCGGCGTGGACAACCGATGAAAGTCAAAGCCAAAGGCTGGCTGGCACGCATCTTCCAGCACGAAATCGATCATATCGATGGAGTCGTCTTTACCCAACGCGCTACAAAAGTTTGGAAACCGGAAACGCAAGAAGAGGAAGAAGATAAAGTCTAGTGATCGACGTTCGTTGACTGAAAATGATTTGCCTCGCTTTATGGAATTCTGAAACGCGTCGGGTCGGACATTACAAACCATGCATCTCAAGCATCTCTCCCTTACCAACTTTCGCAACTTCGCACGCCTCGATATTGACTTACCGCGGCGCGTGATATTGCTCGTCGGGGATAACGCGCAAGGCAAGACCAGCATTCTCGAAGCGATTTATTTTCTCGCATCGTTCACGTCGTTCCAAACCAACACCGACCGGCAAATGGTCAACTTTGTGGAAGCGAAAAATTCTTTGGCGGTTGCGCGTCTTGTCGCGGAGTACGAGCGCAACAAAAAGAGACATAAACTCGAAGCGCGCTTGATTCTCGAATCGACCGGCATCAACGGTCAACGTCTTCGCAAAGAAGTTTTGCTGGATGGTGTGAAGAAACAAATCAATGAGATCATCGGTCATTTCAACGCGGTCATCTTCGTTCCGCAAATGTCGGGCATCATCGAAGATGGCCCCGAGGAACGACGGCGATATTTGAATCTCGCGCTGGCGCCAACCATCCGTGAGTATGCAGGTGTGTTGAGCGATTACAACCAGGCTTTGAGTCAGCGCAACGCATTGCTCAAAGCGTTGAGTGAAAATGGAGGAAGCGGCGACCAGCTTGAAGTCTGGGATGAAACGCTGACGCGTCTCGGTGCGCAAATCATTCAATGGCGCATCGAAGCCGTCCAACAGATCGAACGACTCGCAACGCGCGTCCATCAAGAATTGACTCGCGGACGCGAAGTCTTGCGATTGAATTATCAGCCTGCGTACGATCCGTTGCCGCCGATCAGCATGAAGCTGACGACAGACACGGATCGTTCTTCGCTGAAAGCGGATGAAATCCAAAAGGGATTTTTGGCGCGCCTGAAAGAGATTCGCTCCGAAGAGATCGCGCGCGGCGTGACAACGATCGGTCCGCATCGCGACGAGTTGCGTTTTCTCGCGAATGGAATCGATCTCGGCGATTACGGTTCGCGCGGACAAATCCGCACGACGCTGCTGGCGTTGAAGCTTGCCGAAGTCAATTGGATGTAGGAACGCACCGGCGAGTGGCCTGTGATCCTGCTTGACGAAGTAATGGCGGAACTCGATTTACAGCGCCGCGCTGATTTACTCAAATATGTCGGCGAGAGCGAACAGGTGTTGTTCACTGCCACCGATGAGCATATGTTCGCGTCGGAGTTTGTCGAGCAAGCGGAAGTTTGGAAAGTGGAAGATGGAAGTGTGAAGAAATAATCGTCATTGCGAGGTGGTGTTGTCCCCGCCGTGGCAATCTCGTTCTTTATGAAATTGTTTATTTGATGGCTAGTTGAGATTGCCACGCTCGCTTTCGCTCGCTCGCAATGACAACATAAAAGGAAAGGATAAAACCATGCCAGTCAAACATTCAACCGATGTTGAAGCCAACGATGTTGCGAACGCCAAAGACACCCAGATTCAAGTTTTGATTTCATCGCAAGAGGGACCGAACTTTGCCTTGCGAAAATTTTCGATGAAAAAAGATGGAGGCATGCCGCGCCACACGAACACCGTCGAACACGAGCAATATGTTTTGCGCGGACAAGCCGCGATCACGATTGGTGATGAAACGTATCACGTCAAAGCTGGCGACGTGGTCTTCATCCCTGAAGGTGTGATCCATTCGTATCAAAACACGGGCGATGAACCTTTTGAATTTTTGTGCATCATTCCCAACAAGGAAGACAAGATCACAGTAGTGGATGCGAGTTGCTAAAACATGAGCAAGGGATCATCAAAAAATGGGAAAGAAATCCTGTTGAACTCCAGCACAACGCGCACCCTTGACTCTAACTTTGACCTGCGGATTGTCGGAATGTGTCAATGATTTGAG
>PLNY01000005.1 GCA_003141915.1 Anaerolineae bacterium
TTTCAACTTCCAATTTGAGAACCTGAAGACGTTTTCGCGCGATGGCGAAAAGTTCCCTGTCGTTTTTCGGATTGTTCTCGTGCTTTTCGGCGAAACCTCGCAAATCGGCGGGCGTCCATGGTTCGGCGTCAGCTTCTCTTTCGAGTTTCTGATCGAGAAGATTCAGAATCCAATCCCGAATCTGCGCCATCGCAGGCTCATCCGCAAGTTCTCGAAGAAAATCCGTTGCTTCAGCGGCTTCAATTTTTGACAGATAATCCAACAAAACGCTCCTGAATCTTTGCGCATGGTCACGGGCATCTGGGGTATAGGCGCCACCTTCAGTTCTATCTATGTCCTCGCTGATTTTTACATGGTTAAAAACAACTGGAATGAAACGCCGCAAACAACCCGGACGAAGGTAGCTAGGATTCTTAAGAAATGGGCCACGTTGCATGTGTTCGCCGGACAGATCCGAACACAAACATTCTACGAGGCCTTTTGGATCAGGCGCATCTTTGAGAAGTGCCTGCAAATGTTTCACTGCGGCTTCGCCATCAATTTGCATCCAGAGGGCCAACCAGAGTGCTTTTACGCCAATAGCATTGCTGTTTGATGCGCGTTGGGCGGCGAGGTTGGCCAATTGATTAATGGGAGGCTTGGTTTGGCGCATCAATATTGAAAGCGTGAATCGAAGAATGGAATAATTTTGCGGGTCGCCTGCATTCAGGAGCGCGAATAATTTTTCCGCGACCAACGGCACCAGGCCTTCACCATGCCACGCCAATTTGTTAAGAACTTCATATACTTCCTTGAAATCGGCCGAGAGTTGCCATTCGACAGCGACGCACTCGCAGAGCACTTGGCCGACTGCTTTTGGGTGTCTAACGGCTAACGATTCAAACCAAATCGGAAACCCGTTGAGTTCATCCATCGCATAACGGGTGGCAATCTTGGCTTCCTTTTCTGTCAAATTTGAAAAGGCATCAGGATTTTCTTCAAATTCGACTTTCAATCCGGTTAAGCCAATCAGAACTCCAATGGTGGTTCGATTACGTTCAGGCTTTTCGTGTGGCAACGGCGGGCTGTAACCTCGCCAAGCAGCCATGCATCCGCGTTTCGTGGCACGAGTAAGCCACTTGAGTCGCTTCCTTTCCAAGCCAGACCATGTTTCAACCGTCCAATGGCTACTATTTTTTTCGTTAGCTTCATGCAAAAGAAAGTTTAGCATATCAAGCCGTTTCCCCGATTCGATCTGCTTAATATGTCTTGAAAGAACGTATTGATTGCGAATCCAACGCCAACATTTGATGAACGAGTCAAAATTCCGCCACCACCACCACTTGCCGTATCGAAAGCGAATGCGTGAATACCAAAACCTTTTGAACGGGAAAAACGGTTTCGTGTATACCGACTGCCAAAATGCGGAACGGAGAGAGGCATTGTCACTAGTGGCACGCCACAAATACCAGCGCCTTTTAAGCGTCCTGCCTGAAGCATCCCATAATTCAATCGCAAGTCGTAGAGCTAAAATTCTGTCGTTTGGTTCGGTTTGCAAACGCACATCTTCAATGAGCCAAGAGAAATCTTCGTGGGAAAGTTTGATCACTTCATAATAATCAAAAAGTTCAATCGCCATGGTTGGCTCTTTTTGGTGCTTCTTTCTGAATTCAGCAGCCATCCGCCACATATATTTTTGTCGCACTTCAACATGGAAGCCCGTCTTTAAATTAAGCTCGCCAACGTTTTCACGTTCGAGGCCCCTCCGCTCTCGAAAATCGCCTAGCCACTGCAAAGCATCCACGACTGTTTTCGTTTCCTCCGTCGAAAGAGTTTTTTTCTCAAGCAAGATTTCTGTAACGGTTGGAATAATTTTACCCAGCCACCAGAATTGGTCAGAAACTCGTAAGGTTTTCTCACCTTTCAAATAAAGTGGCGGAGTTTGGGCTAAATCAATTAACAACTTCAAAAGAATCCCTGCTTCTTGCGGTGTTAAAATCTTTTGAAGATGAGTTTCAAGAAAATACGGAAAATCCACTCCAAACTCCCGAACTGTCCCTGTCTTTGTCAATAGTCGCGCAAGTTGAGCCGATGAAATATATTTTGGATAGAGTGTTTGGACGACACTTGTACAAAGATAATTCGGAATGCTGGATAATTGATCAACAGTCTGAAACAAACGCGCCATGATTTGCGTATCTTCCATTGCGCCAACAGCCAGCGCGGCGTGAGATTTAAGTTCTGCAGATTCATCGGGCGAAGCAATTATGGCAATCGCTGTATCAACACACGATACGAGTCGCCCGTGTCGGACAATGTCGAGCAACTCAGTCCTGAAGTCAGTGGCCAAGTCTCGGTTTGAAATGTGCGCTGCGATGTCCGGTGAAAGAGCCGAACTTGCAAGTCGTGTCAAACAGTCAGGGGTCGATTCAATCCATATCCGTTGCCGATTCTTTGATAAACCGGCTAGGGCGTTCAAAATGTTCCGCCTATGATCAATCGAAAGGTTGGCTGGGTCGCCATATTTCAAATGAATTCTAGGGTCGGTTTCAATAACCAGCCCGCGAACAAAATCATTCCATCGTTCATTCCCATAACACAGCCAGGCCGCAATCGGACGCAAAGCCGGGCGA
>PLNY01000115.1 GCA_003141915.1 Anaerolineae bacterium
GAAGCCGCTGCGAAAACAGCGCTGGCAAAGAGACAAGCTCAACGCTTGAGACCAAACAAATAGATAATATGAGGCGGCGTGATCGGCTCAAAGAATGGGGGCAAGAATGGGGGCAGGGGAGATTGAAATAAAGTATGCAGTGTGAAAAAAGCGGGCGGATGAAGAAGTTCGATGTTGCCCCGATGTGTTTTATGCTTTTTGCAGATTCTGAATTCAGCCTTCATCCTTGATCATAGTGGGGCAGGCTTGACAAATCACGAAATTCCTTTATAATCAAATTGTTTTTGATAAGTATTATTATCAAAAACATGAAGACCTTTCGTATAATCCTACTATGATGGCTTCCTCTACTACCATTGCTTCTGCAATCGCACAATATATCGATACCGTCAAGCTGGCGCGCAGTGCGCACACCGCACGCACATATGCCAACGCGCTCAACCTCTTCCAACAAGTTCTCAAAAAACATAAACTTGATCCCGAAACCACCTCTATCGCGTCCCTCAAAGAAGATGCCATTGCGTGGCTCGCCAATCAACTCAAGGACTATTCACCCGCCTCCGAGCAAGTTTATTTGCAGGCTGTGGCTGGTTTCTATAACNNGGCAGATGTCAACTTGCCGCGATTGGCCCTGCTCATCAAACAACGCGCGCGCCGCCCCGGCATTCGCCTTCCGCAATTCCCTGCCGCCGATATTGAACGCGTGTTGGAATTTGTTAGCGATCCATCATCCCTTTCCAATGCAGGTGAAACAGAATATCTACGCGCACTTCGTGATCGCGCCTTTTTGTTGACTCTTGCGGATACTGGATTGCGCGTCCATGAAGCCTGCAAACTTCGACGCGGCGATATGGATTGGAACGAAGGCCGCGCAGTCGTTATCGGCAAAGGCGATAAACAAGCCGTTGTGCGATTCTCGACGCGCTCGATGAAAGCCCTCAAAGATTATTTGTCGCATCGTGCCGCGTTGGACGGCGGATCCGGCAAACCCCTGCCTTCCCTGCCTCTCTTCGCGCGTCACGATAAAGGCGCAGGCAAAAAAATTAAACCAATCACTACCGCGACGGGTCGCAACATTGTTAAGGAACGCGTCAAACTGGCATTAGGCAAAGAAGCGCAAGGCAAGATCACGCCGCATTCATTTCGACATTATTTTGTCACCACCGTTTTGCGCGGTTCAGGGAATCTCAAACTGGCTCAAGAATTGGCGCGTCACAGCAATATTCAGGTCACGCAACGCTACGCTCATTTATCCGATGACGAATTGGATAAAGGTTATTACGAAATCTTCGAGAACACATCATCAAGCAAGCACAGATGAGGCTTCTCCCCTGCCCTATCTTCATTGAACAAAAAATTCCTTGACACCTTTTCAATGTCCATGATAAACTCGCGCTTGCAAGTTAATTCTCAAGGAAAGGAGACGCACTTCATGAGCACCATTTTCTATATTGTTCCTGTTCGCAAAGCTTCGGGCAATTTTGTCCCTCCTCGGAGTGCGCCTACCGCAGGTCCCGCGTTGCGGGATGACTGTCCATAGTTAGATTATTCTCGTTTGGATATCAGCCACGGTTGCACTTCGCACCGTGGCTTTTTTGTTTCTATTTATCAAGGATTGAACAATGACTGCCATTACACCTTCATCAAAATATTTTGACTTCCGAAATGCGCTCACGAAGAATCGGATCGCCGGAATTTGGCGCATGATGAACGACTTCCGCCTGCCATACATCGGCGCGACGACCGCGTTGGCCGTATCTGTGACTGCAAAAACCTGCACCTATCTTCTGCTTGGTTATTTCGTTGACAAGGTTTTGACTCGGCAAATTTATATTGCCGGCACATTGAATAAAACGCTGGCTTTGATCGGTGCAGGATTTATTGGATTCGCAGCCATCGAAGGAATCTTCTCGTATCTTTCGGGACGATTAGCGGCTTACACCGCCGAGGGCATTACGCGGCGCCTGAGAGATTTTCTCTTCGACCACATTCAGCGATTAAGTTTCTCGTATCACAGCCAAACGCCGACGGGCGATTTGATCGAGCGCGTCACATCCGATGTGGACGCGTTGCGGCGTTTCTTTTCCGAGGAAGCCATTGGCATGGGAAGAATCGTAATATTGTTTGCGATTAATTGGGCTGCGATCCTATCACTGAACACGAAACTGGGCTTACTGTCAGTGGTTGTGCTTCCATTGATTTTGCTTGTGTCGTTGTGGTTCTTTGCAAAATTAACCAAACGCTATGAGGATTATCAAGCACAGGAAGCGATTCTCTCCACCACCCTGCAGGAGAATTTGACCGGCGTGCGAGTGGTCAAAGCGTTTGCACGGCAGGAATATGAAAAAGGTAAATTTGAAAAAGATAACTGGGCTAAATATCTGAAGGGACGTCTGTTGTTGATCATGCAGTCGCTGTTCTGGCCGCTCTCGGATGTGGTGCTTGGATTTCAAATGTTATTTGGATTCGTCTTCGCTGCGATGATGGCGATCCGCGGCGAGATCACCATCGGTGATTACCTGGCTTATGTTGGTTTAGTTGNNGTGCAAACGTCAACCGGCATGGTTTCGTATGGACGCTTGATGGAAATTGTCAAGCAGACGCGCGAACCGCTCACCGAAGGCAGGATCAAACCCAAAGGTCCGGTACGAGGCGATATCGTTTTTGATCATGTCTCGTTCATGTATGAAGATGGAAAGTCGGATGCGTTGAAAAATATATCGTTCCA
>PLNY01000347.1 GCA_003141915.1 Anaerolineae bacterium
GCAGAATTTTTTCGGCTTGTTCGAGAGTCGTGTCCGGCGGCGCGGTGACCACATCGCGCGTCATGATTTCCGAGAGATGTTTATGGGCATCTCGTTCAAACAAAAGATCGCGCGTCGTGATGATTCCAACCAAACGTTCATTGGCATCCAAAACCAAAATCCCGCCCGTATACGTTTCTTCGACAATCTTCCTGACATCGCCCACCGTATGTGAGACCGTGAGCGCGATCGGATGCTCTACAATGAATGATTCGGCTTTCTTCACGCGCTCGATCTGCCGCACCTGTTCGTCAATCGTCATGAAGCGATGGATGATTCCAATCCCGCCTTCGCGCGCCATGGTAATCGCCATTACACTTTCGGTCACGGTATCCATGTTGGCTGAGACAATCGGCGCCTGCAAAACAATCTTGCGCGTCAACTTGGTTTGCGTGGAAAGCTTGCGCCGCGAAGCCACATCGGAATATTGCGGCACGAGCAATACATCGTCATACGTCAAAGCGACATCAGGCAAAATTTTCATAGCGATCTCCTTTGCAGTATGTCATTGCGAGGAGCGTAGTGACGAGGCAATCTCCTGTTTCAAAAACGAGATTGCCACGCCGACCTTCAGTCGGCTCGCAATGACAATCAATCAACAAACCGCGCTGATTATATGGCGCGCTTTCCGTTCCTACAATGCTATAATCATATTCATCCAATCAAATGTCTGACGAATTACTGGCTCTCTCCCCTCTCGATGGACGTTATATCATCGAAACCGAATCGCTCCGCGAATATTTTTCAGAGTTTGCACTGATCCGAGATCGCGTCCGAATCGAGACCGCTTATCTGATCGCGCTTTCACGTGACGCTCATCTTATCCGTGATTTAACTTCCGCCGAACTAAATCTTCTTAATACCTTATCCGATTCATTTTCATTAGAGGATGCGCGTCAAATCAAGGACCTGGAGCGGACCACGCGCCACGATGTGAAAGCCGCCGAAAACTTTTTGCGCCTCAAACTCGCCCCGACAACTTTATCCGACCTTATAGAGTTTCTTCATTTCGGTTTGACTTCCGAAGATGTGAACAACATCGCGCAAGCGATTGCATTACGCGATTCACGCGATCAAGTCATTCTGCCCGCACTCGATAAAATCCTGAATCAACTCGCTGACTTTATTCAAAAATATGAATCCACCGCGATGCTGGCACGGACTCATGGTCAGCCTGCGGTGCCAACCACATTCGGTAAAGAGATTGCCGTGTTTTATATGCGGCTCAAAAAACAATACGCCCAATTAGAGTCTCATCACTTTGAAGCCAAACTAACTGGTGCGGTTGGCAATTTCAACGCACTCCTATCCGCCGTGCCGCCCGTAGATTGGATCGCGTTCAGTGAAACATTTATTCATGGCGTGGGATTGGAATCAAATCTCATTACCACTCAAATTCTTCCCTATGACAATTGGATTGAATTTTTCAACACACTGCATTTGGTTAATTCAATTCTGATTGATTTCGCACAGGATATGTGGCGATACATCAGCGACGACGATTTGAAATTGAAAGTGGTTGCATCCGAGGTCGGTTCTTCGACCATGCCGCAAAAGGTCAACCCGATTGACTTTGAGAATGCCGAAGGGAATCTCGGCGTCGCGAACGCACTGCTTGAACAATATGCACGCAAGCTTCCCGTCTCGCGCCTGCAACGCGATCTATCGGACTCAACCGTCCGGCGTACATTTGGCGTCGCGCTCGGACATTCGCTGGTAGCATACGCGAGTCTGGCAAAGGCGTTGGAAAGAGTCGAGGCGAACGAGTCCACTATGAGGGCGGAGTTGGAAGCCCATTGGGAAGTCGTCGCCGAGGGTGCGCAGACCATCCTGCGCGCGGCGGGTGTCAGCGATGCATACAATCAATTAAAATCACTTGCGCGCGGAAAAGAAATCACAAAAGTGACCTTCAACCAATGGATTGAAAATTTGTCAGTTAAAGAATCAGTCAAGGAAAAACTGCGTACTTTATCGCCGCTAAGTTATGTTGGTTTGGCAGAAGAGATTGCAAAGAAAGTATTGAAAGATAATTCAAACACGAAGGACACAAAGGTCACAAAGTAAAAGATTCACTTTGTGTACTTTGTGACCTTTGTGTTTAAAATCGAGGAGATATCATGTCTGTCACAATTATTCTTGGAACGCAATGGGGCGACGAAGGCAAAGGCAAAGCTATTGATACCTTCGCCGGTGATTTCGATTACGTGGCGCGCTACAACGGCGGCAACAACGCGGGACACACCATTGTCAACGAACATGGCACATTTAAAATTCATCTCGTACCCTCGGGAATTTTTTATCCGAAAGCAAAATGTTTGATCGGCGGCGGGGTAGTGATTGACCCAGCAGTGCTGATCGAGGAAATGAACTCGCTTCGCAAAGCGGGCATCAAGCTGGAGAAGCGGCTGTTGATTTCGCAACGTTCGCATCTCATCATGCCATATCACAAAATCCTGGACGGGCTTTACGAGGAAGCCAAAGGCGCGGGCGCCACGGGAACCACGCGGCGCGGCATCGGACCGACGTTTGCCGACAAGATCAGCTATAACGGAATCCGCTGGAGTGATTTTACTGACACAGAAATATTTTCCGACAAGCTGCGCGTGCAAATGGGATTGAAAAATAAAATTATCCTCGCGCTGGGCGGATCGCCCCTCGACTTTGAGAAAGTCCGCGATGAATATCTTGGATATTATTCTCAAATCAAACCGTTCATCACCGAGCTGTTTCCTATTGTTCAAAATGGATTGAGAGCCGGAAAGAATTTTTTGCTCGAACAAGCCATGGGTTCGATTCTCGATCCCGATTGGGGAACGTATCCATTTGTCACCGCCTCGACCACGCTTGCCTCTGCTGCAACCGGCGGACTCGGAATCCCGCCGCGGGCGATCAACCGCATCATCGGCGTGACCAAAGCTTATACGACACGCGTCGGCGCGGGACCGATGCCCACTGAAGTTAAGGATGATGCACACGCAGAAAAAGCTCTCAGCGAAGTTGCGGCCACAACGGGACGCATCCGCCGCGGCGGCTGGTTTGACGCGGAAGTGGTTCGATTCGCGTCACAGGTCAATGGCATCAATCAATTGTTCTTAACCAAGCTCGATATCTTGAGCGAGTTCGATGAGATCAAAGTTTGCATAGGCTATGAATTCAACGGCAAGCGCGTGCATTATTATGATCTTGATTCGTATCAGCTTGATAAAGTCAAACCGATTTATAAAATTGTAAAAGGCTGGAAGGAAGATATTCGCGGCGTTCGTAAATATAAAGAATTACCAGCGAAGGCACGAGCATATGTTGAAACGATTGAAAAATTAGTTGAAACAAAAATCGGTTGGGTCGCGAATGGTCCCGAGCGTGAAGCGGTGATAAAAAAGTAAAACCTGCATCCCCAATCTGTCCTATATACTTAAAATCAAACTGAGATTATGCTCGGCTGAGTTTAATATCATCGAGGAGTAAAAACTCATGCCAAACGATTCATCCATCCGCGCATTCAAATGTCCAACCTGCGGCGCGCCGCTCGAGCCGCAAGCAGGCGCATTGACAATGAAATGCACCTATTGCGGCGGGACGGTCATCATCCCGCAATCCATGCGGACTCCCGCGCCCGGATCATCTTCGAGCGTGCCGCAATATCAGTGGGGCGGATTGAACTTAAGCGAAATCATGGGCGAAGCGATGCGCCTGCCGGAAGCGATCTCGCTCGCAGAACAAGGCAGGATCACCGAAGCCGCTCAGTTATATAGTCAGATTACCGGCACGTCGCTCGCGGACGCCACAACGGCCATCAACCAAATCGTCGCGGGCCAAGCTGTGGCTTTGACTCCGGGTCAAGCCGGAATGCAATGGGGACAGTCGCCAGCTGCCTTTGCAGGTTTTAACCAAATGAGTTCTCCTCAAGTTCTTGGATCATTTTCAACAAGCAGTTCATCCAGTTCAAACCAGCCGCGCGGCTTTGACTTTGGATATTGGATCGGTTCCAAACTTCCCATCATCATCGTTCTTATTGTCGTGTGTTCACTGGTTGGCGCATTTGGAATTCCTTTACTTGCTTTCGTGCCAAGCCTGTTTTCATCGTTCACATCCTCCAATTCATCCAATAGTTCATTCAGTTCCAGCAGTAATCCCATCGCGACACTCCTGCCGCAGGGACTCGGTTCTCTGGCTTCATCCGGTTTCGCAACGCAGACTCTCAGCTTCGGCTCAAAGGGAATCGGTCCGGGCATGTTCAACGATGCACGCGCCATTGGCGTAGATAATAATGGCAACATCATCGTTGCAGATTATCAGGATGGCCGCGTCCAGGTCTTTGACCCGACCGGTAAGTTCGTCTCCACGTTTTCGGCGGGATCGAAAGCGATCATTCCGGCACTGGCTGTCAGCCCGGACAATAAAATCTATATTTCGACGAGCGACGGTATTTCGATCTTCGATGAGAGCGGCAACCCACTGGGAACGATCAAGAAGGATTTCATTTTTTATAACGATATTAAATTTGGCGGTGACGGACTGCTTTACGGCATCACCGAAGATAACACGATTGATCGTTTTAATTCAAAGGATAAGGTCGATCTCGAAATCAAGCAGGCATTCGAAAACATCACCGGCAATCCAGAAACGATCCAGCACATTGCGGCGGACGGCTTAGGCAATATTTACATCCTCGGCGCAAATAATTACCTCGTGCTCAAATATACATCGGAAGGCAAATATGTAAACCAGTTCGGCGGCCAGGCCCAGGACCCTGCAAATCCTGAACCTGGAACATTTGTCTCGCCGGAAGGTATTGCCGTGGACGGTTATGGCCGCATTTACGTTGCCGATCCATTCATCAATGTGCAAGTGTTCGATTCGACCGGCAAGTATATTGACTCCATTCCGGTCAACGCATTTAATATCGCCATTGACAACCAGAATAACGTATATGTAACGCTCAGGGATAAAGTGGAAAAATTCCAAGTGCAGAAACCTGCCGGACAATAACGCCCAACTTTCACTGTGCATGAACGGAGATAAGCAAACTTATCTCCGTTTTCTTTTCCTTGCGCGATGAACGATTCTCCTTTATGCTTGCAATATGACATCACTCAAGTTTCCAAAAAATTTCGTGTGGGGCGCGGCCACGTCCGCCTATCAAATCGAAGGCGCGTGGAATGCAGATGGCAAAGGGCTATCCATTTGGGATACATTCAGCCGCAAGCCAGGCAAAATCGTCAACAACGAAAACGGCGATGTGACCGTGGATCATTATCATCGCTACAAAGATGATGTGAAGTTGATGGTCGATCTTGGTTTGAAGGCATATCGTTTTTCGATTGCCTGGACGCGCATTCTTCCCGACGGCAGGGGCAAGGTCAATCCAAAAGGCTGGGCATTTTATGACCGCCTGATTGATGAACTGCTCACGCGTAACATCGAACCCTATGTGTGCCTTTTCCATTGGGACTTGCCGCAGGCTTTGCAGGATAAAGGCGGATGGCCGAATCGTGAAACGGCCTACGCGTTTGCGGATTATGCCGGCATCGTTTCGGACTATATAACGGATCGCGTTAAAGTGATCTTCACTCACAACGAGCCGTGGGTCACCGCCACCCTCGGATATTTCACCGGCGCTCATGCTCCGGGCATCAAACACCCTCCGGCTGGGGTCAAAGCTCTGCATCATCTCTTGCTGTCACATGGATTGGCATACGAGGCCATCCGTGCTTCAGCCAAACAACCGGTGAAGATTGGCATCACCTTGAATCTCAACCCGATGTATCCAGCAACGGAATCAAAAAAAGATCGCGATGCCGCGCGGCGCGTGGACACATTGGTCAACCGCTCGGTGCTTGATCCGCTACTGAAAGGCACATCGCCGATTCAGGAATCTGCCTTGAGCAAAATACTATCGGGTTCAGTGATCAAAGCAGGCGATCTTGAAAAGATCAAGCACGTTGATTTGTTAGGCGTCAATTATTATTCGCGCTCGGTGCTAAAGCATGAGGCAAAATTCCCGCTCGTATCCGCCGCGCAGACTTTCCCCGAAGGCAATGAATATTCAGGCATGTGGGAAATTTATCCGGAAGGCATGTATGAAATCCTGATGCGGATATGGAAAGATTATCAACCATCCTGCGAGTTGATGGTGACAGAAAATGGCGTACCTGTTCCCGATGGACTCGATTTCGATGGCCGCGTCCGCGACGAACGGCGCATCCGCTATTTGCAAAATCATATCACACAGGTTCATCGCGCCATCAAAGATGGCGTGCCGGTCAAGGGATATTTCCATTGGTCGTTGATGGATAATTTCGAATGGGCGCTGGGTTATGGTCCGCGCTTTGGATTAGTCTATGTGGATTACAAGACATTGAAAAGAACGGTGAAAGACAGCGGCAGGTGGTTCGCCAAAGTGATCCAAGACAACGGCCTCAAGATTTAACAACGTGAATTTGCATTACATCATCGGAGTCGCGCTCGGAATCCTTGGCGGGATTCTGACTCAGTTTGGACAACTCCTCGAAAAGCAAGCAGTCAATCAAGTCCGGATAGACAGTAATGAAAAAAGTTTTATGCGCAGGCTGTTTAAAAATCGGACCTGGGTATTGGGAGTCATCTTTGGTCTGGGCGGCGGGACAGCGGCTTATATGATGGCTCAGTCCATGATCGGGCCCGCGTTGACGCCGGGGTTGATGGCTTCCGGTTTGATCGTCCTGGCAATCGGCTCGGTTCGAATCAATCATGAAACGCTAAACACATCCGAAATCACCGGCATCGGATTGATGATCATCGGAATCCTTTTATTGGGTTTGAGTGAATTGGGAATCAATCAAACACAAGTCCGCGCAACGCTGGCAGATCACAGCGCGCTGACCCGAATTGCAATCTTTACTTCAAGTTTGTTCCTTATAAGTATTATCACCCGCAGTATTGCTCATCGCGTCCATGGACGCAAAGGAATGCTCATCGCTTTGACGAATGGTTTTCTGGCCTGCTTATCGGATTTCTGGATCAATCCATTGCTCGCGCTGATTCTAATTGTCTTGGGTGGCAATGGTTCGTTAACACAAGAAATTATTTTTGTGATTGCTGCGTTAATTTTGATGACGACAGCCACAGTGATTACGTGGCAAAATCAATTGGCATTCAAGGTTGCTCAAGCCAGCAATGTTGTGCCGGTAGCGCAAGTGCCGATTCAGATTTCGCCGATAGTGGTTTATTTTTATATCTTTGCGTTAAAACCGCCGAGCGCAATTTCAGTCATCGACATTCTTGCCGGAACGGTTCTAACCATTATTAGTGGATTCCTGCTTGGGCGAAGAAAAGAAGAAATTGCTCAATAGCGGAATTGAATTTACTTTGCATGTGCAAGTCACGGGTCAAAAATCACCCGGCGGACTATAATAAAGTAACCCATTCAGGAGAATGATATGTCCAACGTTTTTGCATCGCCCCACCCACTCGTCGCTCACAAACTGTCCCGTATGCGCAACAAAGACACGGAACCGAAAAAATTCCGCGAACTCGTGCGTGAGATCGCGGCCTTGCTTTGCTATGAAGCCACCGCCGATTTGTTAACCGTTCCGCGCCAAGTCGAGACTCCGCTGGCGACCATGACCGGCTCGGAACTCAAGGAGAAAATTGGTCTCGTGCCGATTCTGCGCGCGGGCCTTGGAATGGTCGAGGGCATTTGGGAATTGATGCCGGTCGCGGAAGTCTGGCACATCGGGCTTTATCGCGATGAGCGGACTCTCAAGCCCGTGGAATATTACAACAAACTTCCCACCGAGCCGACTGTTTCCGTTTGCCTCATTCTCGACCCGATGCTTGCAACCGGTGGTTCAGCCGTCGCCACCGCTGACATCTTAAAGCGCTGGGGCGTGAAGAAGATCAAGTTCGTCGGGCTGATCGGCGCGCCGGAGGGAATCAAAAATATGCAGGAGCATCATCCCGATATTCCGATCTATCTCGCCGCGATTGACGATCATCTCAATGAGCGTGGATACATTCTCCCCGGTTTGGGTGATGCGGGTGATCGTCAATTTGGAACAGGATAAGAATGACGATTGACATCAAAGAATTGAACGCTTTCATCGTGCGCGCCAAGGCCTCGACATACGTTGGAGATGGAGAGCACGTGACTCCCTGCCGGCACGGATCACACGACTTGCGCTTCGCGGATGCCGAGTGGGCCTATCACGACAGTTACTTTGGAGGCAGTGATTTCATTGGCGAGGAAGTAGTTTACTTTGCCGAAAAACCTATCTGGGCTATGAACTATTATGGCCGCATCCTGCGCGATGATCTTGTCACAGCGGAACAAGTCGGGCACATGATCAAAGCCAGCCTCGCACGCATGTACAAGGAAAACCGCTTTCTGGGCGGTATTAAATACGCAGAAAATGGCCTCACTTATGTGGATATCAGCGCAGGCCAAGTCGTTTATTTCCATGGTCGTGAATTCATCCGTCGCGGTCGGAATATCGCCTACGAATTGATCTACCATGGAGGGTCGATCAGAGATTGACAGGCAGAAAGGTAATGCAATGATCCAACTACTGATTTTCATTTTGATTTCAATTATTTTGATAATAATTTC
>PLNY01000333.1 GCA_003141915.1 Anaerolineae bacterium
AAACTGCGCGACGATGTGGTGCTAAAACCGCAATGGTTAACGAAAGCCATTGGTTTTGTGTTGGAAGACCGCGTCACGAAGGAAAGCGAGGGGATACTGCCCGACAATCGTTTGTATAACGTGTGGCACGATCATCCCTTCAAAGGCGAGCAACAGTACGATCCAGCGCTTTATCCTTTCTTCCTGCGTCTGATGGAAAAGTACGATGTCTCTTATCGCCTGCCGAATGGGAAAGCCAGTCTGGTAGCTCAACACGTTCCGCAGGTGCGTCCTGATTTGCCGTGGCTGCCCGAAGATAAACAACCCAACAATTTGCGGCGCATTGCCATGGTCTGTTCGATGGAAGAAGATCCGCCCGGCTTGGTTCCGTGGATGATCGTCCGCACTCATGATTATGCTGTTGAGCAAACTATTCCAACCGGCAATGTTCATAGCCTGCACTGGCAAAAGGGAATGTTCCTACGTCACTCGCCACACGGCGAAGCCATGCTTGAAAAACGCGGGCGCGAATTCCATGTTTACACTCAGGCGGAGTGGCCGGAATATTTCATGAATGTTCTTCAGCATACTTTGCAGAAATTAATTGACGATAACTGGCCCGGCATGAAAGATCGTTATCGTTTCATGGTTCCTTGCCCGGAAATTGTCAATGGACAACCGTGCAAAGGTCGTTTCAACATCCATGCCTTGAGACAATTTTTGGCGGAAGGCGATTCAACTGTCCGATGTCAGGAATGTTCTTGTAAACTATCCATCGTTGAGTTGTTATTCGGCTTTGAAGAACGTGATATGAGCGTTCAATTGCGAGAGATCAACGAACGACTTACCGGATTGGATAGCCGCATCGCCAATTACTTTATGGCAACCATGCACGCCATCGCCGATGAAGCCAAAGATGGTCCGCGACTCTTCACGTTCCGAACACGAGAGACTGGATTTTCGCTCAAACCGCTCCTATCTCGTCCGCTGGAACTTCAACTCTGGTGCGAAGCCGAAGGCTGCCAACACCCCGTTTATGAATCAGGCAAGGGTTCTTATCCAATCGATCAGCCGCGTGAATGGTTCGTGCAAATTGCGCCTTACGCAAGTTTTGTTTTGAAAGTGCTTGCAACCGTGGCGCCCATCGCAGCTCCTGCCATCAATACTTTCTTCGGTCCCAACACAACTGAAACATGGAAGATTGCCGACCAATTGGATTTAGCGAGCGCCCTTGTTGATCAACTGCCCTCAGAAATCAAAAGCTCAGATCGCACTTTATCTCAAGGCAACTTCCTCAGCGAACCAGAGCGTTCTGGTATCCTNNCACCTACACAGGCGATTTCCGCTGGCTGTGTGACCGCCACTATGCGGCCTGGCAGCCGAATATTCCTGATGTGATTCACGCGCACGATTAATCACAGCTTCGGCGGCCTCGTGCGCGTGATGAACAAGCGTCAGGAATTCCTGTGGGCGCATGAACGATTTGCGGGAGAATACTAATCCGCGGTAGGGGCGATGCAAAGCATTGCCCCCAAACAATGATTGAACCCATGACCAAATTTGACACGAAAATCCATCACCGGAAATATCCGCCTGCGGGGATATGATTACACACAAGCAGGCGCGTATTTCGTGACGATTATGGCTTATCGACGCGATTGTTTATTCGGCGAAATCGTGGATGGAGAGATGGCATTGAACGATTTCGGGAACATCGCTGATGAATGCTGGCGCTCCATTCCCAAACATTTCCCATCTGCNNAAACCGTAGGGGCGACCCAATGGGTCGCCCCTACCAAACCGGGCAAACACCCCACAGGTCCGAAACGAGGTTCATTGGGAGCAATCATCGGGGCATTCAAAATGGCGGTCACGCGACAAATCCAATCCAAACACACTACCACTGGCATCTGGCAAAGAAATTACTATGAACACATCATCCACAATGAACGCGAAATGGATAAAATCTGGCGCTACATCGAATCAAACTCCGAACAGTGGGATGAGGACGATGAGAATCCTGATCGCACACATTCATGACTATCACAGAGGGCATACGCATGGATAAAGTTTACGATTACATTATTATCGGTTCCGGCTTTGGGGGAAGTGTCTCAGCCATGAGGCTGACTGAAAAAGGTTATTCTGTTCTCATCCTTGAAAAAGGCAAACGCTTCGAAGATCATGACTTTGCCAAAACCAACTGGCAATATTGGAAGTATCTCTGGCTGCCAGCCATCCGCGCATTCGGCATTTTGCAGATCAGCATTCTCAAAGGTGCGATGGTTTTGCACGGTGCGGGCGTCGGCGGCGGAAGTTTGGGCTACGCTAGCGTGCTCGAAGTTCCCACCGATGAAACCTTTGCAACGCCCGCCTGGAATCAAAATGTTTCGTGGGGAAAAGTTTTACAACCACATTTCGAAACGGCCAAGAAAATGCTCGGCGCGGCGCGCAATCCAAAATTATGGAAGGCCGATGAGGTTCTCAAGCAACTTGCAGGCGAGCGCGGCGTGAGCCAAACGTTTCGCGCAACGGACATCGGCGTGTATTTCGGCGACTCGAATCAGACCGTGCCGGATCCGTACTTCGGTGGCGAAGGCCCGGTGCGCGCGGGATGCCGTCAATGCGGCGGGTGCATGGTCGGATGCCGATACAACGCCAAGAATACGTTGCCGAAAAATTATTTGTATTTCGCGGAAAAGAATAGCGCAAAAATTATTTCAGAAGCGGAAGTCATTGATATCAAACCGCTCGCTGATAACGCGGGTTATGGCGTTGAATTCAAGTCAAGCACACGCTTCTTAAACGGACACCGGGGACGGGTCCAGGCCAGATGCGTGATCCTATCTGCGGGCGTGATGGGCACGATCAAGTTGCTATTGAAGCTGCGC
>PLNY01000398.1 GCA_003141915.1 Anaerolineae bacterium
GGCGCGGTGGATTACATTGAGAAACCATTTGGCACACTGGATTTTGTTTCACGCATCCTTTCACACGTTGGCGGCAATGATGATTCCGGCTTGGTAGAGGTAATCCCCGAAAATTCAATGGCATGAAATCCAAACCTGAACATCCCTTTCGCAGTCCGGCATCCTGCGCTGTTGCCATGTCCAATTTACTTCTTGGGATTCGCCCGTTGTTGAATGGCCTCGGCTTCAGCAATGAGTTTGGCAAGCGGCACTCCCAACGCCTTGGCCAGTTCTTTGATGACGTTCAGGCTGGGATTGCGCAAAGATCGCTCCAGCATTCCAATGTAGGTTGGATGCAAATCGGCTTTTTCAGCCAGCGCCTCTTGGGACAACGCCTTTCGCTCCCTGTGCCGCCGGAGCACAAGGGCGAACGCATCCGACATTTCCAAACGCCGCATCTTTTCAGAATGCAGCTAAGGCAGGCTGGCGAACACAGACAGTTGTATTGAATACAATAGTATTTATATTTATTATTATCCTTGACCACGGATAAAATGGTGTTAGAAACGTGATGGGTTAAATTCGGGAACAAAACAAAACTTATGAAGGCAATCAACCGAGGGAATGGTTCTTCATGCGAACGTATCATCCATTTGGCCCGCGCATTCATCGTCGCGGGCTTTTTATTTTGCGCCGGCAGCGGACTGGCTCAATTGCTTCCACTTGGCGGCAACTCCTACCCTTCCAACACGCTCTGGCTGTCCGTTGCGGGTGTGAGCAACGAGTGGGTGAATCTTATCCTGCACGGAACAACGCCGGGTACAAATTACGTCCTTTTATCCAAGCAAGCCCTTACTGATCCGAGTTGGAACACCGTCGGGACAATAACCGGGGCGATGGATCAGGACTGGACACCGGTGAGCGTGCCGGTGGGCGCTCAAAGCAGTTGTTTCTTCCAGGCGCAGTCGGCGGCGGGGCAAACAAGCATCACGAATTTATGGATTGCACAGGTGAGCATTTCATCCGGGAGCTTGGTGGGAATCGTGACGAATTCTCAAGCGGATATTTCGTATGAAATACAATCCTTAACCGACCTGACGCAAGCCGGTGCAGGCTGGGGATCGGAAGGGTTTATACCCGGTTCGGAGTTGACGAACTGGACCCCGATGAGCGTGGCGCAGAATGGCCGGACGAATTTATTTTTGAGAATCAAATCCTGGGCGGACAGCACGGGCNNACGATTTATCAGAAGTTCCAAATGGGATTGAATCCCAATGTTTTTTACACCCCGCCAGCACCGCAAAACTTGACGGTCAACTATAATAGTTCCAACGGCACGGCCACCGTAAGTTGGTTGCCTTCGCCCGGTGCGGTCACGAATTACACGGTGAATTTCAATGGGACGGACTACAATGTTCCTGCCAGCGTGAACAGTTTTACGACGGCCATATCGCTTACCCCGTGGGACATTGCATATGACGGGCCGTCCGTTTATACGTATTTCGGTGTTCAGGGGAATTATGCCGGCGGCAGTTCATCGCAGGGTTCAACCTCGCTGGCAATGGATTATCCAAACGAGGTCGGCGTGATTCCCGGCCCGCAGGGTTCTTCTTATCTGGTCGCGTCGCCTTCGACCCTTCCGCCGGGCACAACGGCGATTCGTCTGACACGGGTTGATCAGTATGCGGAATGGTTTTATGGCAATTCATCCTTCGACACGTATTGGGACATTCCGGTTTCCTCCCTGACAAATGGCCTGTATCTGATACCGACGTATATGCAGACAGCTCCAATGGACTCGTATGGCTCTGTCTGGTACTTATGGTGGGTGGAAACAGTTGATGCAAATGGCACTGCCAATAGCTGGGCAAATCCTGCGAGTGGCTACTATAATCCAAGCATGACAAATTGGTTTGAACCCCCATACTACGATGGCCGAGTTCACCTTAAACAGAACCTGATTTTTCAACTGAGATCTGCCCAAGTTGACTCTCCTTTCCAGATCAATGAATTTTATCCCAGCTACACCGTTTCGATTAATTTCCCTGCAAATTACGCCTATGCTGGATTTTATCAATATGACAACTTCAACAATGGTGCATTCAATGCGCTCCTGCCGTTCATTTACAACTACACCTATCGCAACTTTGTATATAGCGTTTCAGATTTGAGCACCGGAGGCTTGTTAAACTCGCTCACAAATTATTTGAACACCTTCAATTTTGGTTTGACTGAACCGCCGCCTTATTACTTTCAATTGCCCGCAACCGCAACCAATCTGACACCAATTCCTTCGTTGTTGGACACAAACACTACCCGCTGGTTGGGAATCGGTCTTACCTGCTATCTTGACTACTATTCAGACACTGGCGAGATTTCATATGATACCTATTGGGAAATTGCAATGGAACTCAATTACGGGACGAAGATAATGACGATGGGCAGCAACATCACAAATCTCTATGGCCTTCCATTCTTGTCAACTGTCATCGCAAATGGAAATGCCGGTTCTCAAATCTATGCTATTCGTCCCGGATACAATTCCACGAATGTTTTTCCCAACTATGGTTGGATGTATTCAGAAGTGGCGCAACCGCAGTTCCAAACTTTGGAGTATGACTTCTGGAATCCAAACTCGGATGCGCTGCCGGGAAGTGCAAA